>NZ_JTLF01000027.1:0-32948 GCF_000798855.1 Enterobacter sp. ZOR0014
ACTAACACCTGAAGCTAGCGCGTCTACCAATTCCGCCACCTTCGCAATTCACAACTCTTTCAATAATGGGGTGGCTAATGGGATTCGAACCCACGACAACTGGAATCACAATCCAGGGCTCTACCAACTGAGCTATAGCCACCACTGTATTCTTTCACGCGGTACTGACTACTTCTCAGACCACCGCAGCTCTAGCGCCGGGACTAAAATGGCGCGCCCGACAGGATTCGAACCTGAGACCTCTGCCTCCGGAGGGCAGCGCTCTATCCAGCTGAGCTACGGGCGCTTAGCGCCGTTGCGGGGCTGGATATTACGTACCTCCGTCCCCGCTGTCTAGTGCTTTTTTGAAAAAAATGCGCGTTTGGTTATGGTTTGCACATTTTGCCGCTTATTCCTCCACTTTGTGCGTGGTGCCGCGGCGACCCAGGCCAAAAAGCTTATACGCGGCCGTCACTGCCGCCAGGAAGATTAGCCCGACAAACAGCGACATGCGGGTATCTTCATTAAAGTACATTCCAATTAATACGCAAATCAGGAACGCCATCGTTAAATAGTTCGCATACGGGAACAGGATCGAGCGGAACGGATGGCTGGCGATCGCTTTTTTATGTGCATGACGGAAACGCAGCTGGCTGATGAGAATGACAAACCACGGCACCATGCCCGGCAGCACGCTGGCACTGTAGACGTAAACAAACACACGCTGCGGATTAGGAATGATGTAATTCAGGCATGAGCCAATCAGCAGAATCACAATGGATACCGCGACCCCCGCAACCGGCACACCCGCCCGTGATACTTTACTCATCGCCGCAGGTAGCTGGTTATTTTTCGAGAGCGCGTAGAGCATACGGCCACAGCTGTACATCCCGCTGTTACAGCCAGAGAGTGCCGCTGTCAAAACCACAAAGTTGATGATGCCTGCTGCTGCGGTAATACCAATCTTCGCAAAGGTTAAAACGAACGGGCTTCCGGTCGTGCCAATTTCATTCCACGGGAAGATGGTCACGATAACGAAGATCGCGCCCACATAGAAAATCAGGATGCGCCACAGCACTTTGCCCACCGCGCTGCGCAGCGTGACCTGCGGGTTTTTCGCTTCACCGGCAGTAATACCGATCAGCTCCACACCCTGATATGAAGCCACCACGATACACAGCGCTGTCAGGAAGCCCTTCCAGCCGCCAGCGAAGAAGCCGCCGTGTTCAGTCAGGTTGCCAAAGCCGATGGCGTGCCCACCGTTGCCAAAGCCAAAGAAAATCACGCCCAGACCAATCACAATCATCACGATGATAGTGGTCACTTTGATCATCGCAAACCAGAACTCGATTTCACCGTACAGGCGCACCGCGGCCAGGTTTGCCAGCGCCACCAGCCCCACGGCAATCAGCGCCGGTATCCACTGGACCATGTCCGGGAACCAGAACTGGACATAGACCCCTATCGCGGTGATTTCAGAGATGCCCACCGCCATCCACATAAACCAGTAGGACCAGGCTGTCAGGTAGCCGAAGAACGGGCTCATATAACGGTGCGCGTAAACGGCAAAAGATCCGGTTACGGGTTCCAGAAAGAGCATTTCGCCCATTGAGCGCATGATGAAGAAAACAAACAGCCCGGCGATGATATACGCCAGTAATACGGAAGGGCCTGCCCATTTAAGGGTGCTTGCGGAGCCCATAAACAGGCCCACGCCGATAGTGCCGCCCAGCGCGATCAGTTCGATATGACGAGCTTCCAGCCCACGCTGTAGCTCCGGTTGTTTCTCTGCCATAGATCCTCGATTGTGTTTGCTGTTTCCCGGCTTAATACCGGGTATTGTTTTTTAGGGGGACTAAAATACGGAGCGAATGGTTTCTTAAAATCGACCAAATGGCAAACGATGCATAAAAAAAATGAATGCATTGCACAAATTATCAGCAGTTTTGCAGGTGAGTTGCAGCGCGAACAGCATATCGCGCTACATTTTGATTACATTTTCCCGGTGTAGTGCCAGGCGAGGTAGCGAAGCAGACGAATCTGCCGTTTAATGCGGGTGGGTTGTGAAAGCAGGCGGTAGAGCCATTCCAGCCCCATATTTTGCCAGATCGTCGGTGCACGCTTAACGTGGCCGGTAAAGACGTCGTAGGTGCCTCCTACGCCCATATACAGGGCATCCGGGCTGACCAGCCGACAGTCGCGCATCAGGATTTCCTGGCGCGGGGAACCCATCGCCACGGTGACAATTTTTGCCCCGCTGTCGCGAACGCGTGCAAACAAAGCCGGCCGATCTTCAGGCTTAAAGTAACCATCCTGACTGCCGACAATATTAACATTCCACTGACGACGCAGCTTCTCTTCGGTCTGTGCCAGCACTTCGGGCTTACCGCCAATCAGGAAGACTGGCGTCCCCTCAGCGCCCGCGCGGGCCATAAGATGCTCCCAGAGATCGGCCCCCGCCACGCGGGAAACATTAGCGCCAGGAAACTTTTTACGGATAGATCGGACCACGCTAATCCCGTCCGCGTATTTAAATTCAGCCGCTTCAATCAGGCTTTTGACTTCGGCGTTATCTTCCACCGCCAGCATCTTTTCTGCATTGATGGCAACCAGCGTACCGGATTTCATCTGACCATCGGCAAAAAGAAAATCCAGCGCGTGCTGCATATCGCGCCAGCCAATAAGCTGCAAACCACGAAGCGCATAACGCGGTGCAGAAGTTTTATCCGTCATGACTATCCTTTCTTAAACTTGCGACAGCGTTGTGCTGCCCTGTTGCCCGCGCTTGTGCACAAGCCCTGCACTGTCAAACAGCCAGTACAGCAATTTGGCCAGTAACAGGCAGATGCCGAAAACGACCATGAAGAACACCACGCGCGAAACGAATGAATCCAGGCCTTCGCGCGCCAGAACGATCATATTGAAAATGGCACCAAAGCAGAAACTGTGCAAAATGGCCGCTTTGTAGCGGTTCGTCTCTTCAATACCGCGCAGGTAAAGCCAGTCGAACCATTTAATAATCAGCCCTACGACAACCGCACCAGGCAGGATAAACCAGCCGCCGCCCATCACCACCAGGGAGCCGATCAGCGTTGGCGAGATCGCCAGACCCGAATGATTGTTCAACACTTCCCAGGTAAAATAGTTCGCGGTATTGAGCACCACGCCAGGGCGGTCCGGCCATAGCCAGCTCGGGATAAAGACATAGAAGTCGCGAACAATCGGCGCAAGCCCCTGGAAATCAATCTTGTCGTAGTTTTGTAGCAGCAAGGCCAGGTTTTCCCACGGCGAGAAGGTATCGCGCGTCAGGTAGAGGAACGTGTAAAACGCCTCATCGCCCGCCACGTTCATCCCGTAGCGCTTCAGCGCCAGCCAGAACATCCCCACAATGCCAAACACCCCTGCCGCCACCAGCATCCACAGCGAGATCCAGCCGCGGATGATGCCGATAAACAAGAAGATAGCGAAAGCAATGATAATATTGGCGCGCGTACCGCCCACAATCATGTAGGTCAGGATACCGAACGCGACGGTACTGACCAGGAAGAACAGCCACGCTTTACTGTCCTGTCGCAGGAAGAAAATCACCAGCATCGCCGGGATGAAGAAGTAGAAGAATCGCTTTAACGCCACGCCCGAAACTTCAGCCGAAAAAATCTGGCTGTAGGAGTTGAGCTTAAACAGCAGGAAGCCGTTATGCATAAAGAAGATCCCGACACTGACCAGGGCGATAGCCATTAATATCACCCATGTCAGGTGGGTCTCCACACGATTCATAGTAAAGAGCGCCCGGCGTGATGCAGTGGCCCTGGCTGAACGCAGCCGCGTTTTGTAGGTGACGTAGTAAACCGCATAGAAACAGGTCGCCGCCAGAAGCGCCTGGAGCAAGATTTCCGGCGGCGCGACGCTCACGTCAAACCGGAAAACCAGAATGCTGGTCAGCGGGAAGCCGAAAAAGAAGGTCAGCAGAAACAGTAACGAGAAGAATACGTTAAAGTTGAAGCGCACCCGGCGGAATTCAAACCAGGTGAGGGTGGCGATAAACAGCGTGCTCAGAAGCCAGACAACCAGTAAGCCGCTGAATTGCAACTGACTCATGCTTTGTCTCCTGACGCGATACGCAGCGCACGGTGCCACGGCGTGAGATAGTTCGGGCTGAAAAAGTCGATACTGTTTTTATCCACCAGCGTGAGCTGGCGTTGTGCTTCCCGTACCACCTCGACATTCAGCGTATCGGAGGTAAACAGCACCGGAATATGCTGTTCAACCATATCCTGCCAGAATGGGTTGTCACGGTTGAGCACGCACGGCACCCCCGCCTGGATCAGCAGACACAACGTACCTATCCCCTGCTGACGCGCAAAGATAAAATAGCCGAGATCGCATTTTCTTAGCAGCGTAAGGTATTCATCAAACGCCAGCTTTTCACTGAGGATTTGAAGATTCTCAGGGCTAAAAAGCGTAAGACCCTGCTGGCGAACCTCGTTGATGTAGGCGTCGTTATTGGCCGGATAACCCATCGGCACGACCACGTTCACCGTGTCGCCAAACTGCTGGTGTACCGCCCGCAGCGCGGCAACATGCTCGTTACTGCGGTCGCCTGAATTTCCCACCAGAATCGTCAGCTTGCCTTCACGAACCGTGTCATTCGCCAGGGTATTTAGCGCCGGATCCATGCGGGTTGGGAAATAGATTAGCTCACCGCGCACGTTCGGATGCTGTTTCGCAAAATAGTTGAGATCGCCACGGGTGGCAAAAACGCAGCCCACCCTGCCCTGTGCCATGCGGCGCAGGGGATAGAAAAGGCGGAATTTCCAGCCGCGTGAGACTTCGTAGAGATCCGCCCCCCAGATATGCCAGCTGCACTGGGAAGGTTTGATTCCCCCGCTGAGCAGGGCCAGCCACAGGCCGGTATTGAACTGCCCGTGGAAAAAGAAACGTTGCTGGCGATTCGCTTTGGCTTTGGCAATGACCGCCTTCGCCAGCGCGGCCTTGTCCGGCCAGAAGCGAAGAGTCAGCGCCGGAAATGCCTCGCTCAGGCCCTTATCCTGACCTGCAACCATAAACTCACGTGCATCAGGGTTACCCGGTGCCAGTTCATCGTTAAAGAACCGCAAAACGGTCTGGTTATGGTGTGGGATATCCGATCCCAGGATGTGAATCAGTGCAGTCATGCGCGTTTACGCCACAATAAAAATACGCCGCAACAGGCAGCGAAATAAACGATATAGGTTGCCATATAGGCCTGAGCCGCCCCCAGCGCACCATGCGAAGGTATTAGCCAGTGTGAAAATGCCGTCAGTAACCCAAACTGGCTTATCTCCGCCAGGATATACAGCCGCAGCGAGGCTTTCGCAATCACCAGGTAGCCGAAAACGTAAGCCCCCACTTTCAGCACATCGCCCACCAGTTGCCAGGCAAACAGATCGCGCATGGCGGTAAACTTCGCTGAGAAAAGCAGCCAGATGGCGACATCGCGCAATAGCCAGACGGTAAAACTGGCCGCCGCCACAGCGGGAAGCACAAAGCGCAGCGAGCGGAAAATCTCACGGGTAATATCCTGCCTGGACGTCAGACGCGATAAGGTTGGCAGCAAATAAACGCTAAAGGAAGCCGTAATAAACTGTAGGTAGGCGTCGGAAATACTGCTTACGCCCTGCCAGATCCCTACCTCATCCCAGCTATAATGCGCCGCCAGCAGGTTTCGCATCATCACGTAAGCCACCGGCAGCGTGACGGAAGTAATGAGCGCCATCAGGGTAAATTTACCCAACTGGCTGGCAAGCACTTTGTCCCATTGCGGTTTGAGGTAGCTCAGAGGGATAACGCCCCGACGCATCAGCATAAACGCGGCAGGAACGACAACCAGCGCCGGAACCAGCGCCAGCCCGAGCAGTGCCCCTTCATAGCCACCCAAACGGTAGCAGAAGTAATAGGCAATCACGCCGATGACGCTCCCCAGGATTAACGCAAGCGCGTTCCCGGCAGCATCACGAAAGCCTTTCATCAATGCCAGCAGCAGGTTTGCCCAGGCAATACCCATCTGAACCAATGCGACCAGACGCACCAGCCCCTCATACTGGGTATGCCCAAATAATCCCTGACTGATGGGGGCCGCCGCCAGCAAAAATACGATAGCCAGCAGGGTCGAAAACCCGGTAACCATCGCCGACGCGGTGCCGACGACCCTGCGAAGCTGTGCCGCATCATCATGATACTGAGCAACGTATTTGGTCACACCGTTGAAGATACCGGCCCCGGCCAGCACGCCAAGGACGGTCACCAGCTGGCGGAAGTTCCCCGCCAGCCCGACGCCTGAAGGACCGAATGAGACGGCCAGCAGCTTGACGACCAGCAGTCCGGCGCCAATCTTTACAAGCGTGGACGCGGCGGTCCACACCGATGCTTTTGCCAGAGACATATCAACCGAAATAACTCAGAAGGGTATTAATCACCGTACGCTGGTTAACTGGCGCGAGGTTGTAGAACAGTGGCAAGCGAAGCAAACGCTCACTTTCTTTTGTAGTGTAACGGTCTTCACCGGCGAACACCCCGAACGCCTCGCCTGCCGGGCTCGAATGTAGCGGAATGTAGTGGAAGACCGCCATAATTTCGGCTTCTTTCAGCCAGGCGATGAGCTGGCTGCGATCGTCGTTATCCTGAAGCTTGATGTAGAACATGTGGGCATTGTGAACGCAATCAGCCGGAATAGTTGGCAGCTCGATACGCCCGGCTTTTGCCAGCGGTTCAAGTGCATCGTAATAGGTTTGCCACAGGGACAGGCGCTGGAGGTTAATCCGCTCCGCCGCTTCCAGCTGTGCCCACAGATATGCCGCCTGCAGATCCGCCATCAGATAGCTTGAGCCAATATCGCGCCAGGTGTATTTATCCACCTGCCCACGGAAGAACTGGCTGCGGTTGGTGCCTTTTTCACGGATCACTTCCGCACGCTCCACGAGCGCCGGGTCGTTGATCAGCGTCGCGCCACCTTCTCCACCCGCCGTGTAGTTTTTCGTTTCGTGGAAGCTAAAGCAGCCAATGTGGCCGATAGTGCCCAGCGCGCGTCCCTTGTAGGTGGACATCACTCCCTGAGCGGCATCTTCCACCACAAACAGGTTGTGTTTTTTGGCGATCGCCATGATGGTGTCCATTTCACAGGCTACGCCCGCGTAGTGAACCGGCACGATCGCCCGCGTTTTGTCGCTGATCGCAGCTTCAATCAGCGTCTCATCAATGTTCATGGTATCCGGGCGGATATCCACAAAGACGATTTTTGCTCCGCGCAGGACAAACGCATTTGCCGTGGAGACAAAGGTATAGCTCGGCATGATCACTTCATCGCCAGGCTGGATATCCAGCAGCAGTGCCGCCATCTCCAGCGATGCCGTACAGGACGGGGTCAGCAGCACTTTAGCGCTGCGAAAACGCTGCTCCATCCACTGCTGGCAGCGACGGGTGAAACCGCCATCACCGCAAAGTTTGCCGCTGCCCATGGCAGACTGCATATAGTCGAGTTCCGTACCGACGACGGGGGGGGCGTTAAATGGAATCATCTTGTCACCTGTATAACCAGTAGGCGGTGGCGTCGATGTTGGCACCACTCGCAATATAACGTTTAAGCGCGGCAGTGTTGCCCATTTGGGTAGCCACCCGCAGCGTCACACTCTGCTGCTGCTGCGCCCAGTGCAGCGCCGCCTGCATGAGTTTTGCCCCCATACCGCGTCCGGCTAATAAGCCAATACGCGCCTCGCGCTCGTTGAGCTTACGCAGCGAAACGAATCCCTGGATCTGACCGTCCGCGGCACGACATACCAGACAGACGTGGTCAAAGGTGCCTTTGACCGCATTCTCAATCCACTGGGCATAGAAGCGTACGCTGTCATCAGGTGCATACCAGGGCGCACGAAAGCGGCTCTGAGCAAATGCCTTAGCCGCCATCTGGCGTAATACAGGGATATCCTGTTCCGTTGCAAGTTCCGCCCCGCACGCATCGTGTCGGGTAAGGGCAATAGACAGGTCTGCCTCACTTTCAACCAGCTGAAAACCGTGTTGCTGGAGCGCATCAAGCCAATCGGCGCGGTCCGCCGGGATCTTAGCCTGCACGCGCTGCCAGGCGTTGAAGTCAGCTTCCTGCAGAGCAGGCGCATCCTCACGCAAGCGCACTATCGCCGAGGGGCGAGCAAAAAAAGTGCTTTCCCATTCAAGGGATTCAAGCACGCCGTGGAGTTCACTCAACGCCAGACGCCTTTGGTATCAACGACATACTGTTGATGCACGGCATCACCAGACGTCGCTTTAAATTCTTTATGATCCACCAGCAGCACCAGCACATCCGCCGTTGCCAGCGCGTCATCAAGGGTGGTCAACGTGCAGTGCCCCGCCAGTTTTGCCGGCAGTTCATGGATATTCGGCTCAACCACCAGCGTATCGCCCTTGTGCCACCCGGCGATCATCTCGGCAATTTCCATTGCCGGGCTTTCGCGCAAATCGTCAATATTGGGTTTAAACGCCAGGCCAAAGCAGGCGATTTTCAGCTCGCTGGCACGCTTGCCGCTCTCTGCAAGACAATCGGCGACCGTGGCTTTGACCTGGTTGAGCACCCAGTGAGGTTTGCTGTCGTTCACTTCGCGCGCGGTACGGATCAGACGCGCCTGCGCCGGATTCTGCGCCACGATAAACCACGGATCGACGGCGATACAGTGTCCACCCACCCCCGGGCCCGGCTGAAGAATGTTCACGCGCGGATGGCGATTCGCCAGGCGAATCAATTCCCAGACGTTAATCCCCTGATCGGCGCAGATCAGCGACAGCTCATTCGCAAAGGCGATATTCACGTCACGGAAGCTGTTTTCCGTCAGCTTGCACATTTCAGCAGTGCGGGAGTTGGTGACTACGCATTCGCCTTCGAGGAAAATTTTGTACAGGGTGCTGGCACGTTCCGAGCAGACGGGAGTCATACCGCCAATAACGCGATCGTTTTTAATCAGCTCAACCATGACCTGGCCCGGCAGCACTCGCTCCGGACAGTAGGCGATGTTGATATCCGCCTGCTCTCCCGCCTGTTGCGGGAAGCTTAAATCGGGACGCGCGTCGGCCAGCCACTGCGCCATCTGCTCGGTGGCGCCCACTGGCGAGGTCGATTCCAGGATCACCAGCGCCCCTTTCTTCAGCACAGGGGCAATGGATTTCGCTGCCGCCTCGACGTAGATCATATCGGGCTCGTGCTCGCCTTTAAAAGGTGTCGGGACGGCGATCAGGTACGCATCCGCTTCCACTGGCGTCGTGCTGGCACGCAGGAAGCCGCCGTCAACGGCCTCTTTCACCACGCGGTCCAGATCGGGCTCAACAATATGAATTTCGCCGCGGTTAATGGTTTCCACCGCCCGGGCATTGATATCCACACCGACAACCTGTTTCTGACGAGAGGCAAACGCCGCCGCGGTGGGCAGGCCAATGTAGCCAAGACCAATGACAGAGATGGTAGTAAAACTCATAGCGATACCCGATTGTGTTTAAGTGCATGCAAAATACGACCACAAGCCTGGCCATCTCCGTACGGATTATGGGCCCGGCTCATTGTCTGATATGCGTCATCATCATGCAGAAGTCGCGTCACCTCTTCGACGATGAGCTGCGCGTCAGTACCGACCAGACGCACGGTACCCGCTTTAACCGCTTCCGGGCGTTCAGTCGTTTCACGCATCACCAGCACCGGCTTGCCGAGGGACGGTGCTTCCTCCTGAATGCCGCCGGAATCGGTGAGGATCAGCCAGGCATGGTTCATCAGCCAGACAAACGGCAGGTAGTCCTGCGGTTCAATCAGCAGGACGTTTTCAACATGGCCAAGGATACGGTTGACCGGCTCGCTGACGTTAGGATTGAGGTGGACCGGATAGACAATCTGTACATCGACGTTCTGCGCCGCAATTTCAGCCAGCGCGTGACAGATCTGCTCAAAACCCCGGCCAAAGCTTTCACGACGATGGCCTGTGACCAGAATGGTTTTTTTGCCGTTATTCAGGAATGGATAGCGGGCAGCGAGCGCTTTCTGCAGATCGCTGTTTGCCAGGACGCGATCGCGTACCCAAATCAACGCATCGATGACCGTATTGCCGGTCACAAAAATTTTGTTGTCGGCGATATTTTCGCGCAGCAGGTTCTGACGCGAGTTCTCGGTAGGGGCAAAATGGTACATTGCCAGATGGCCGGTAAGCGTACGGTTGGCCTCTTCTGGCCACGGCGAATAAAGGTTGCCGGTACGCAGGCCCGCCTCAACATGGCCGACGGGAATACGCTGGTAAAAAGCGGCCAGGCTTGTTGCCATCGTCGTCGTGGTATCGCCATGTACCAGAACAACGTCGGGCTGGAATGACTCCAGGATCGGCTTGAGACCTTGCAGTATGCGGCAGGTTATTTCCGTCAATCCTTGTCCCGGTTTCATAATATTGAGGTCGTAATCCGGGACGATGGAAAAGAGCGTTAAGACCTGGTCGAGCATCTCACGGTGCTGGGCCGTAACGCAGACTTTCGCTTCAATATCAGGGTCGCTGGCCAGCGCATGTACCAGAGGCGCCATCTTAATGGCCTCCGGCCTAGTGCCAAATACGGTAAGTACTTTCACATCGATTCTCTTCGATTAGACGATGAAGGCCCTGGCCTTCATCGTAAACGGCGTTCTTAGTTTGCGCGACGACGCGTTAACGCAACACCAGCACCAGCGAGTGCACCCACAATCCCCCACATGATCATCAGGAATGCACGGCGCGGACTATCGCGTTTTACAGGTTCTTCAGGTGTTCTCAAATAACGATAGGTCTGAAAACGCGGGTCCATCGTGGGACCGACATTAAGCGTGTTCAACATCGCGCGATTTTGATCGTAGTCGAGGTCAAAATCAGGGCCAACGGCCTGCAGATTTTCCAGACGCGCCTGCAACATTGGGCGACCAAGCAGGAACATTTCAGAGTCAGGCAATTCATCTGCCGGGACATCCGTCTCAGAGCGGGAAATATTGTGCTGCTCCGCAATTTTCAACGCCTGTTCAATGTTATGTATGCGTCGGGCGAAAATGGCATTTGCCACTTCCTCCTGGCGTTTGACCTGCGCCTTCATCTGGATTGTGCGGGCTGCCCATGCGCCTTTCAGCTCTTCATTAAGATGGCTTGCGGCACGCTGGCTGGCAAACGCGACGTACTGACGCAACAGATTGTTGGCGTCCGGCGCGGTTTCTGCAATCAGCTTGACGCTGTCGTTGACGTTACGCAGCGCATCACCCGGCATAAATTGAACATTGTTAATCAGATCGTCCAGCAGCGCGGCATCGGCTTTGGTGTTATCAACCCGACGCTGCTTGTAGTAATCCGTCTGGGACCAGAAATCGCGGCGTGTATCCCACGAGGCCAGTTGCATCACAAACTCTTTATAGGCTTCATCCATAACGGAAGCCTGGTCCGGCGTCGCGAGATTGGCTTTAATATCCAGGTTTCGCAGGAATTGCTGCTGGGAATAGTACCCCCCGAGCATGTTAACCGTTGGTCTGTCTGTGATTGCCGTGGCGCTCCACTCCTGTTTTGCAAAGAATGTGTAGGCCAGCGCTAACAGTGCAAACCCCAGCGCGATCCCCGCAATCCAAAGTTTGCCTGCCCATAACACGCGAAACAAACCCCGAATATCCAGTTCATTCTCAGTTACCACTGATTTCGCTCCCGCCAACGGTTGAGTCATCATAGTCCCGGTTTTACTTAGTTAATGTTGTGTTTTTGCCACTGTTACGACGCATCCTGCGCTTAAGACGTTTAATGAATCGCGCGACTTTCCATGCGCGCTTAATGCAGTAGCCATAGAGAGAAAAAGCTAGCAAGAACAATACCAACATAGCCCACTCAGGCACAAAATGTGTATATTCCGCCGTCACACCAATCCCCGCTAGAATAGCAGCCGCCAGTGTAATTAGCACAAATGCCTGCCGGGAAGTGAATCCGGCTCGCATGATCAAATGATGAATGTGCTGACGGTCAGCAGAGAAAGGGCTCATCCCTTTACGAAGCCGGCGATACATAATCGCGACCATATCCATTAACGGGATGGCAATAATCCACAATGCCGTTACAGGACTAATGGGATGCACGTCACCCTGAGTGGTTTCCAGCAAGATCCAAATGATAGTAAAGCCGATGAACGTGCTACCCGCATCGCCCATGAATACTTTGTAGCGTCGACCCAGTGCGCCAAGATTTAACATGATATATGGCAGGATCGCCGCAATCATGGCAAAACACCACATAGCCAGGCTGTATTGCCCGTCGAACCATAAAATGAAACCTATTGCGGCAAATGAGACGCAGGACAGTCCTCCCAGCAATCCATCAATACCGTCAACCATGTTAAATGCGTTAATCGCAACCCACACAGCAAAAAGCGTCAGGAAATAACCGAATGGGCCGAGCTCCATCTCCCAGAGGCCAAAAATATAACCCAGGCTACTCAGGTGCAACTTTGCGAATGTCATCATGGTGATGGCTACAGCAGCCTGAACGAAGGCACGGATCTTGACGCTAATGTCATAACGATCGTCAAGAGCGCCGACCACGACGAGAACGGTTGCACATGCCAGGTACAACCGGGCGTGGGGAATGTAATAATCAGCTATTGCAAAAGTGAAGCAGATACCTGCAAAAACAGAAATTCCCCCAACCAGAGGGATCATGCCTTGATGCCGCTTACGGAAGTTAGGTTTATCCACTAATCCCAGGTATTTTGCCACCTTACGAGCCAGAAACAAAAAGCAGGTGGTAAATAAGAAAATACTGGTTAGTTCAGTAAACGTATCAAGTAGGTTCACAATGGATGTTCTCAACAAATGTTAGTCAAGGAAGTATAACCATCAAGGCGCTGAGCCTGAAGTTATAAAGCAAACCTCTTACAATTCCATTTGCTTATTATTCAAGCTATTAATGTTTTTACTGTGCGAATTATCTTATTGTCGCACTGACCGGTCAAAATTGGGAGTAGATGGTACTAGCGTATAATCCATAAAAGAAAAACGCCACGTAAAAACGTGGCGTTTACAGGCTTTATTTACGTTACGAGCGCTTCATCATGTCGAAGAAATCGTCGTTCGTTTTGGTCATCGCCAGTTTGTTAATGAGGAATTCCATTGCGTCGATTTCACCCATTGGATGGATGATTTTGCGCAGGATCCACATTTTCTGCAGCTCTTCCTGGGTAGTGAGCAGCTCTTCTTTACGGGTACCGGAACGGTTGTAGTCGATTGCCGGGAAGACGCGTTTTTCAGCGATCTTACGAGAAAGGTGCAGTTCCATGTTACCTGTACCTTTAAATTCTTCGTAAATCACTTCGTCCATTTTGGAGCCGGTATCGATCAGCGCCGTTGCGATGATGGTCAGGCTACCACCCTCTTCCACGTTACGTGCCGCACCGAAGAAGCGTTTCGGACGGTGCAGGGCGTTGGCGTCCACACCACCGGTCAGTACTTTACCGGAAGCCGGAACCACGGTGTTGTAAGCACGTGCCAGACGGGTAATGGAGTCGAGCAGGATGATCACGTCTTTCTTGTGCTCAACCAGGCGTTTCGCCTTCTCGATAACCATTTCCGCGACCTGAACGTGACGAGAGGCGGGTTCGTCAAAGGTAGAAGCAACCACTTCACCTTTAACCAGACGCTGCATCTCGGTCACTTCTTCCGGACGTTCGTCAATCAGCAGTACCATTAGTACGCAGTCCGGGTGGTTATAGGCGATGCTCTGCGCGATATTCTGCAGCAGCATCGTTTTACCCGCTTTTGGCGGTGCCACAATCAGACCACGTTGGCCGCGACCAATTGGCGATGCCAGATCCAGAACACGCGCGGTTAAGTCTTCCGTTGAACCATTACCACGCTCCATGCGCAGGCGAGAGTTCGCGTGCAGAGGCGTTAAGTTCTCAAAGAGGATCTTGTTACGTGAGTTTTCTGGCTTGTCAAAGTTAACTTCATTGACTTTCAACAGCGCAAAGTAGCGTTCACCCTCTTTAGGAGGACGAATCTTACCTGAAATGGTGTCACCAGTGCGGAGGTTGAAACGGCGGATTTGGCTGGGGGATACGTAGATGTCGTCAGGGCCGGCGAGGTAGGAGCTGTCTGCAGAGCGGAGGAAACCAAATCCGTCTTGCAATATCTCCAACACACCGTCGCCAAAGATATCTTCGCCACTCTTAGCATGCTGCTTCAGGATGGCGAAAATGATGTCCTGCTTGCGCATACGAGCCTGGTTTTCCAGCCCCATATTTTCGCCGAGAGTGATCAGCTCAGAAACCGGCGTATTCTTTAATTCGGTAAGATTCATAATGGTGTGGGTTCTTAAACTCGGGGTGATTCTCGAACTTAATGTTGTGAATGGTATGGCAGGGTCATCCATGCCTGTTTAGCGGCCATCATCTCATGTCTGTTCGCTGTCTGGTCACAGGGAAAGAACGCAGAACTGAAACGACAAGACGGATTGAGTGACAAGCCCGGAATTTAGCCACTTCTCGCACTGTTGATGTCAACAAGGGGAAGTATCGGGTAAAACAAGATTCAAACAACAGATATGTTTAAAACGAAGTCATAGCTAACTTAGCACGACTTAAGCCGGGCGTCCAGAGTTCCACATCATTTAGCCGGGTGCTCTGGACGCGCAGCGGAGAAACCTTACGCCAGGTTAGCGTCCAGGAACTCTTTCAGTTGACCTTTGGACAGCGCGCCCACTTTGGTCGCCGCCACTTCGCCGTTTTTGAACAGCAGCAGGGTCGGGATGCCACGGATACCGTATTTTGGTGCGGTGCCCGGGTTCTGGTCGATGTTCAGTTTGGCAACGGTCAGTTTGCCCTGATATTCGTCAGCGATTTCATCCAGAATCGGAGCGATCATTTTGCAAGGACCACACCATTCAGCCCAGAAATCGACGAGGATCAGCCCGTCAGCCTTAAGTACGTCCGTGTCAAAACTATCGTCAGTCAGGTGAATAATTTTATCGCTCATATATAACTCCACAGGAATAAGCCTGGTACGTTGGTTTTGTCTACACCAACGACGTGTTGATGTCGCATTAACCAACTAAAGGTTGACTTTATTTCACCGGATACGCTTTCGTAAAGCAATAGTAAGCTGATATTCTACCACACTATGAGCAAAACACATTTAACAGAACAGAAGTTTTCCGACTTCGCCCTGCACCCAAAAGTGATTGAAGCCCTTGAAACTAAAGGGTTTCATAACTGCACGCCCATTCAGGCTCTCGCACTGCCGCTGACGCTGGCCGGTCGCGATGTTGCAGGGCAGGCGCAAACCGGTACCGGCAAAACGATGGCGTTTTTAACGTCAACGTTTCATTATTTACTTTCTCACCCAGCGATTGCAGACCGCAAAGTTAACCAGCCGCGCGCGCTTATTATGGCCCCGACGCGAGAACTGGCGGTACAGATCCACGCAGACGCTGAACCCCTGGCACAGGCTACCGGTCTGAAGCTTGGCCTGGCCTATGGCGGTGACGGCTACGATAAGCAGCTGAAAGTGCTGGAAAGCGGCGTGGATATCCTGATTGGTACCACTGGCCGTCTTATCGACTACGCCAAACAGAACCACATCAACCTCGGCGCAATCCAGGTTGTGGTGCTTGATGAAGCCGACCGTATGTACGATCTGGGCTTCATTAAAGATATCCGCTGGCTGTTCCGCCGCATGCCGCCGGCCAATCAGCGTCTGAACATGCTGTTCTCTGCCACCCTCTCTTATCGTGTGCGTGAACTGGCGTTTGAACAGATGAACAACGCCGAATATGTGGAAGTCGAGCCTGAGCAGAAAACAGGTCATCGCATTAAAGAAGAGCTCTTCTATCCTTCCAATGAAGAGAAAATGCGTCTGCTGCAAACGCTGATCGAAGAAGAGTGGCCGGACCGCGCCATTATCTTCGCAAACACCAAACACCGCTGTGAAGACATCTGGGGCCATCTGGCTGCAGACGGTCACCGTGTGGGCCTGCTCACTGGCGACGTTGCACAGAAAAAACGCCTGCGTATCCTCGACGAATTTACCCATGGCGATCTCGATATTCTGGTCGCAACCGACGTGGCAGCGCGTGGCTTGCACATTCCTGCCGTTACGCACGTCTTTAACTATGATCTGCCGGATGACTGCGAGGACTATGTACACCGTATCGGTCGTACCGGTCGTGCGGGTGCGAGCGGCCACTCAATCAGCCTTGCGTGTGAAGAGTATGCGCTGAATCTTCCAGCCATTGAGACGTACATCGGTCACTCGATTCCGCAGAGCAAATACAATCCGGAAGCGCTGTTAAGCGAACTGCCGCCGCCTAAGCGTCTTACACGCCCACGCTCCGGCAATGGCCCGCGTCGTTCAGGCGCGCCGCGTAATCGTCGTCGTTCAGGTTAAGAAAATATGCTCAGCTCCACCTCGCTTTATGCAGCAATCGATCTCGGTTCGAATAGTTTTCATATGCTGGTTGTGCGCGAGGTGGCAGGGAGCATACAAACGCTGACGCGCATTAAGCGCAAGGTCCGCCTCGCGGCGGGCCTGAGCAGCGATAATGTCCTCTCTCCCGAAGCCATGGAACGTGGCTGGCAGTGTCTGCGGCTCTTTGCAGAGCGTCTGCAGGATATCCCGCATGCCCAAATCACCGTGGTCGCCACCGCGACGCTCCGCCTGGCGGTTAACGCCGTGGATTTTATTGCCAAAGCGCAGGAAATCCTGGGGTGCCCGGTTCAGGTAATCAGCGGTGAAGAAGAAGCTCGCCTGATCTATCAGGGAGTTGCGCATACGACAGGCGGGGACGATCGCCGTCTGGTGGTGGATATCGGCGGTGCCAGTACCGAGCTTGTGACCGGTACCGGCGCGCAGGCGACCTCGCTGTTCAGCCTGTCGATGGGCTGCGTAACCTGGCTTGAGCGTTACTTCGCTGACCGCAATCTGGGTAAAGAGAATTTCGACGAGGCAGAAAATGCCGCGCGCGAAGTGTTACGTCCGGTGATGGACGAACTGCGCTACCACGGCTGGAAAGTGTGTGTCGGTGCGTCAGGTACCGTTCAGGCCCTGCAGGAAATCATGATGGCGCAGGGAATGGACGAGCGCATTACGCTTGCCAAACTTCAGCAGCTTAAACAGCGCGCTATTCAGTGCGGACGCCTGGAAGAGTTGGAAATTGAAGGCCTGACGCTGGAACGTGCCCTGGTCTTCCCGAGCGGGCTCGCCATTCTGATCGCCATTTTCACCGAGCTGAACATCCAGTGTATGACCCTTGCCGGCGGCGCGCTGCGCGAAGGTCTGGTCTACGGGATGCTGCATCTTTCAGTGGATCAGGACATCCGCAACCGTACTTTGCGCAACGTGCAGCGTCGTTTTCTGGTTGATATCGATCAGGCTGGCCGCGTATCGCAGCTGGCCTCTCGCTTTGCCGATCAGGTCGCTAACGTCTGGGATCTTGACCCTCTGAGCCGCGATTTATTGCTGAGCGCTTGTGCTCTGCATGAAGTGGGGCTGAGTATCGACTTTAAGCAGGCCCCGGCTCATGCAGCCTACCTTGTGCGTAACCTTGACTTACCGGGCTACACGCCCGCACAGAAAAAGCTGCTGGCAACGCTGCTGCTGAACCAGACCAACGCCGTTGATCTCTCCTCTCTTCATCAGCAAAACGCTGTACCGCCGCGCGTGGCCGAGCATCTGTGCCGCCTGCTGCGTCTGGCGATTCTGTTTGCCAGCCGTCGTCGTGATGATTTGCTGCCTGCGATTAATCTGGTGGCCGATGATGAGAAGCTGACGCTGACGCTGCCGGAAAACTGGATTGATCATCACCCGCTCGGCGCAGAGATGATTGAGCAGGAGTGCCAGTGGCAAAGCTATGTGCACTGGGCACTGGAAGTAAAATAAGAGAGTAGAATATGCCGGGTGGCGCTGCGCTTACCCGGCCTGCAAGCCCTTCAAACTCATCCCTTCTCTTTGGCTTTTGCCAGCATGGCGCGAATGTTTGCCACGTTCGCCTGGCCTTTGTGCATCCGCTCTTCAGCGGTAATCACCTTGCGCTCTTGTTCCCAAATCAGATCGTCCTGCGGCAGTTCCAGCAGAAAACGGCTTGGCTCCGGGCGGACAAGCTCACCATACTGGCGGCGCTCTTTACACAGCGTGAACGTCAGCTCTTTCTGCGCACGGGTGATCCCCACATAGGCCAGACGCCGCTCCTCGTCGACGTTGTCTTCATCAATACTGCTCTGATGGGGCAGCAACCCCTCTTCCATGCCGACCAGATACACATACGGAAACTCCAGCCCTTTTGACGCATGCAGCGTCATCAGCTGAACCTGATCAGCCTCTTCTTCGCTCTCGCCGCGCTCCATCATGTCGCGCAGGGTAAAGCGGGTGACCACCTGGGTCAGGGTCATCGGCTCATCGATTTCCGAGCCTTCCAGCATTTCGGTCATCCAGCTGAAGAGCTGATTAACGTTTTTCATGCGCATCTCAGCCGCTTTCGGGCTGGCGGAGGTTTCGTACAGCCAGGATTCGTAATCAATACCGTGAATCAGATCGCGCACCGCCGCCACCGGCTCGCGCTCTGCAAGACGCTGCACTTCGCCAAGCCAGTGGGTGAATCGCGTTAACGAGTCGTAACCGCGCCCGGTCAGCGTCTGGCTTAGTCCCATATCGAAGCTGGCCGTAAACAGGCTTTTATTGCGGGTCATCGCCCATTCACCCAGCTTTTGCAGCGTCGCCGGACCGATTTCGCGCTTCGGCGTATTCACGATGCGCAGAAACGCGCTGTCGTCATCCGGGTTAGTGAGCACACGCAGATAGGCCAGCAGATCTTTAATTTCAGGCCGTGAGAAGAACGAGGTGCCGCCCGAGATTTTGTACGGTATGCGGTTCTGCATCAGCATCTTTTCAAAGACGCGCGACTGGTGATTACCGCGATAAAGGATCGCGTAATCTTTATATTCGGTTTTGTTGACGAAGTGGTGGGCAATCAGTTCGCCCGTCACGCGCTCCGCTTCATGTTCTTCATTGTTGGCGCTGAGCACTTTCAGCTCCGTGCCGTAGCCCAGCTCGGAGAACAGGCGCTTCTCAAATACGTGCGGGTTATTGGCAATCAGGATGTTTGCCGCCTTCAGGATCCGTCCGGAGGAGCGGTAGTTTTGCTCCAGCTTAATCACCTGCAGCGCGGGGAAGTCTTTACTCAGCAGCACCAGGTTTTGCGGACGCGCGCCGCGCCAGGAGTAGATCGACTGGTCGTCGTCGCCTACCACGGTGAAACGGGCACGCTGGCCCACCAGAAGCTTTACCAGCTCGTACTGGCTGGTGTTGGTGTCCTGATATTCATCCACCAGCAGGTAGCGGATTTTATTCTGCCAGCGCTCGCGCACCTCTTCATTTCGCTGTAAAAGCAGCGTCGGCAGCAGGATCAGGTCGTCGAAGTCCAGCACATTACACGCTTTCATGTGCGCATCGTACAGACCATAACAGTGGGCGAAGATCCGATCCCGTTCCCCTTTGGCGATCGCCGCAGCCTGGGCCGGGGTCATCAGATCGTTTTTCCAGTTAGAGATCGTCGAGATCAGCTGCTGCAACAGCACCTTGTCATCTTCTATCAGCCCTTCAGTGAGCTCTTTGAGTAATGCCACCTGGTCGGTGTCATCGAAAAGCGAAAAGTTGGATTTCATCCCCAGCGCGGCATACTCACGTTTGATGATATCCAGCCCCAGCGTGTGGAACGTGGAGATCATCAGCCCGCGCGCCTCTTTGCGCCCCAGCGTCTGGCCGACACGTTCTTTCATTTCGCGTGCCGCTTTGTTGGTAAAGGTGACCGCCGCAATGTGACGGGCCTGATAACCACAGCCACGGATCAGGTGCGCAATCTTATTGGTGATGACGCGCGTTTTACCGGATCCTGCTCCCGCCAGCACCAGACAGGGTCCGGTGACAAATTCGACGGCTTGTTGTTGTCCGGGGTTTAGACGCATAAATGATCACTCAATGAAAGTCAGGAGGGGAGAATAACAGCGTGGTAGTATAGCGAGCCTAATCCATACCACTCAAGGCACGATCATGGCAAAAACAGCAGCAGCACTGCATATTCTTGTTAAAGAAGAAAAACTGGCTCTGGATCTTCTGGAGCAGATCAAAAACGGCGCCGACTTCGGCAAGCTGGCTAAGAAGCACTCAATTTGTCCCTCAGGCAAACGTGGCGGCGATTTAGGTGAATTCCGTCAGGGCCAGATGGTGCCGGCGTTCGATAAAGTGGTCTTCTCCTGCCCGGTGCTGGAGCCGACGGGTCCGCTGCACACGCAGTTTGGCTACCACGTCATTAAAGTGTTATATCGCAAATAAAAAGCCGGGTGGCGGCTGCGCCTTACCCGGCCTACATTTTACGTGTTTGTAGGTCGGGTAAGCGAAGCGCCACCCGACGAGGTTGTTAACCCGCTACCGCGATACGCTTCATATCGGTCATGTAGCCACGCAGTTTGTGACCCACTTTCTCGATCTGGTGGCTGCGAATCGCTTCATTCACATCGCGCAGCTGCGCGTTGTCTACCGCACCTTCCGCAATCGCTTTGCCCAGATCGCCCGGTTGCAGGGTGGTCATGAACTCTTTCAGCAGCGGTACGCAGGCGTAAGAGAACAGGTAGTTACCGTATTCAGCGGTATCTGAGATAACCACGTTCATTTCGTACAGACGCTTACGGGCGATGGTGTTCGCGATCAGCGGCAGTTCGTGCAGAGATTCGTAGTAGGCAGACTCTTCGATGATGCCTGAATCCACCATGGTTTCGAACGCCAGCTCAACACCCGCCTTCACCATGGCGATCATCAGTACGCCTTTATCGAAGTACTCCTGCTCGCCAATTTTGCCTTCAAACTGTGGTGCCGTTTCGAACGCGGTTTTGCCGGTCTCTTCACGCCAGGTCAGCAGTTTCTTATCGTCGTTCGCCCAGTCCGCCATCATGCCGGAAGAGAATTCGCCGGAGATGATGTCGTCCATATGTTTCTGGAACAGCGGTGCCATGATGGTTTTCAGCTGTTCAGACAGCGCGTAAGCACGCAGTTTTGCCGGGTTGGACAGACGGTCCATCATCAGCGTAATACCGCCCTGCTTCAGCGCTTCGGTGATGGTTTCCCAGCCGAACTGGATCAGTTTTTCCGCGTAGGCCGGGTCGGTGCCTTCTTCCACCAGCTTGTCGAAGCACAGCAGAGAACCGGCCTGCAGCATACCGCACAGAATGGTCTGCTCGCCCATCAGGTCAGATTTCACTTCGGCAACGAAGGACGATTCCAGCACACCCGCACGGTGGCCGCCGGTCGCCGCTGCCCATGCTTTGGCAATCGCCATGCCTTCGCCTTTCGGATCGTTTTCCGGGTGAACCGCGATCAGGGTCGGCACGCCGAAGCCACGTTTGTACTCTTCGCGTACTTCCGTACCCGGGCACTTCGGTGCCACCATCACTACGGTGATGTCTTTGCGGATCTGCTCGCCCACTTCAACGATGTTGAAGCCGTGGGAGTAACCCAGCGCGGCACCGTCTTTCATCAGCGGCTGCACGGAACGCACCACGTCAGAGTGCTGTTTGTCCGGGGTCAGGTTAACCACCAGATCCGCCTGCGGGATCAGCTCTTCGTAACTCCCCACTTTGAAGACGTTTTCGGTCGCTTTGCGCCAGGAAGCACGCTTTTCAGCAATCGCTTCTTTACGCAGGGCGTAAGAGATATCCAGACCGGAGTCACGCATGTTCAGGCCCTGGTTCAGACCCTGTGCGCCACAGCCGACGATGACCACTTTTTTACCCTGAAGGTAGCTCGCGCCATCGGCAAATTCATCGCGCGCCATGAAGCGGCATTTGCCCAGCTGCGCCAGCTGCTGGCGCAAGTTCAGTGTATTAAAGTAGTTAGCCATGGGTGATACCTCGTGATGTTGTGTGTCTTATTGTTCGGTTCGCGTTTCAGCGAGAATAGAACCACATTACAACAGGAAATTTATTGCGGAAATTGATATATTCACAACGTCATATTGCAATTTTTGCAATATAAAAAGAGGGAGTGGAATCGGTGGATTTACGCGATCTGAAAATGTTTCTGCATCTGGCGGAAAGCCGTCACTTTGGCCGCAGCGCACGGGCGATGCACGTCAGCCCCTCCACGCTCTCGCGCCAGATACAGCGCCTTGAGGAAGACCTCGGCCAGCCGCTGTTTGTGCGCGATAACCGCACCGTCACGCTCACGGAAGCGGGTGAAGAACTGCGCCTTTTTGCCCAGCAGACGTTGCTGCAGTATCAGCAGCTACGGCACGCCATTGACCAGCAGGGGCCGTCGCTGTCCGGCGAGCTGCATATTTTCTGCTCCGTCACCGCCGCCTACAGCCATCTGCCGCCCATTCTTGATCGCTTCCGCGCGGCACATCCATCGGTTGAAATTAAGCTGACCACGGGCGACGCGGCAGACGCGATGGAAAAAGTGGTGACGGGCGAAGCGGATCTCGCCATTGCAGGGAAACCCGAAACGCTCCCGGGTGCGGTAGCGTTTTCAATGCTCGAAAATCTGGCGGTGGTACTGATTGCCCCGGCGCTGCCCTGCCCGGTGCGAAACCAGGTATCGGTAGAAAAACCGGACTGGTCCACGGTGCCGTTTATCATGGCCGACCAGGGGCCAGTGCGCCGTCGCATTGAGCTGTGGTTCCGCCGACAAAAAATCAGTAACCCGTTGATTTACGCCACGGTCAGCGGTCATGAGGCGATGGTGTCGATGGTGGCGCTCGGCTGCGGCGTGGCGCTATTGCCGGAAGTGGTGCTGGAAAATAGCCCGGAACCGGTGCGCAATCGCGTGATGATTCTGGATCGCAGCGATGAGAAAACGCCGTTTGAGCTTGGCGTGTGCGCACAAAAAAAGCGGCTGCATGAGCCGCTTATTGATGCGTTCTGGAAGATATTGCCCAACCATTGAAGTCGGGTTGCGCTCCGCTTATCCTGCCAGGAAGAAACGGAAGGCGGGGTTGTGGGTTTCGTCGTGACACTCATAGCCCAGTTCGTTCAGCCGTGTTTCAAAATCCGGCTCGTGCTCACCCAGTTCAAACGCCGCAAGCACGCGGCCGTAGTCGGTGCCGTGGCTGCGGTAATGGAACAGGGAGATGTTCCAGTGCGTGCCCAGCGTGTGCAGGAATTTGAGCAACGCGCCCGGTGATTCCGGGAATTCGAAGCTGAACAGGCGTTCCCTGAGCGGCTTCGAGGGACGCCCGCCGACCATATAGCGCACGTGCAGCTTAGCCATTTCGTCGTCTGAAAGGTCCACCACGCTGTAACCACCGTCATGCAGGAGGTTAAGGATCTCTTTACGCTCCTCGACGCCACGGCTCAGACGCACGCCGACGAAAATGCAGGCATCTTTGGCATCGGCGAAACGGTAGTTGAACTCCGTCACCGAACGACCGCCCAGCAGCTGGCAGAACTTCAGGAAGCTCCCCTTCTCTTCCGGAATAGTCACCGCCAGCAATGCTTCACGCTGTTCACCCAGCTCGCAGCGCTCGGACACGTAGCGCAGGCCGTGGAAGTTCACGTTGGCGCCGGAAAGCACATGCGCCAGGCGCTCGCCGCGGATGTTGTGCTGCGCGATGTATTTTTTCATCCCCGCCAGGGCCAGCGCGCCGGACGGCTCCGCGACCGCACGCACATCCTCAAACAGATCTTTCATTGCCGCGCAGATAGCATCGCTATCAACCGTGACGATATCGTCGAGGTATTCCTGGCAGAGACGGAAGGTTTCATCGCCAATGCGTTTTACCGCCACGCCCTCGGCAAACAGCCCAACGCGCGGCAGATCCACCGGATGCCCGGCATCCAGCGCCGCTTTCAGGCAGGCAGAGTCCTCCGCTTCAACAGCGATGACTTTGATCTGCGGCATCAGCTGTTTGATCAGCACGGCTACACCCGCCGCTAACCCGCCGCCGCCCACCGGAACGAAGACGCGGTCGAGATGGGCATCCTGCTGCAGCAGTTCAAGCGCCAGCGTGCCTTGTCCGGCAATGACCATCGGGTGATCGAACGGCGGCACCCAGGTGAAGCCCTGCTGCTGTGCCAGCTCAATGGCTTTGGCTTTGGCTTCATCAAAATTAGCGCCGTGGAGCAGCACTTCCCCGCCGAAACCGCGTACCGCGTCGACTTTGATGTCAGCGGTAGCAACCGGCATCACGATTAGCGCTTTCAACCCCAGACGAGCAGACGAGAACGCCACGCCCTGCGCATGGTTGCCCGCCGAGGCGGTAATGACGCCGCGCGCTTTTTGCTCGTCGGTCAGTCCGGCCATCATCGCGTAGGCGCCGCGCAGCTTGAAGCTGTGCACCGGCTGGCGGTCTTCGCGCTTCACCAGGATCACGTTGTCGAGGCGCGAAGAGAGTTTTTCCATTTTCTGAATCGGCGTGACCTGCACGGCTTCATAGACCGGTGCGCGTAGCACCGCTCTCAGATATTCCGCCCCCTCGGGGGCGGCGGATAAGGGTTGTGACTCGGCCATCATTAGCCCCCAAGTTTCGATTTATCGCGCACCGCGCCTTTATCTGCACTGGTGGCAAGGCTCGCGTATGCGCGCAGGGCGAAGGAGACTTCACGCTGACGATCTTTCGGCGTCCAGGCTTTATCGCCGCGCGCTTCTTGTGCCTCACGACGGGCCGCAATTTCCTGGTCGCTCAGCTTCAGTTGAATGCCGCGATTCGGGATATCGATTTCGATCAGGTCACCGTCTTCAATGATGGCGATGTTGCCGCCGCTTGCCGCTTCCGGTGAAACGTGGCCGATGGAGAGCCCGGACGTACCGCCGGAGAAACGGCCGTCGGTGATCAGCGCACAGGCTTTGCCGAGACCCATGGATTTCAGGAAGGTGGTTGGGTAGAGCATTTCCTGCATGCCCGGCCCGCCTTTCGGCCCTTCATAGCGAATAACAACCACGTCGCCTTCTACCACTTTGCCACCGAGGATGGCGTCCACCGCTTCATCCTGGCTTTCGTACACTTTCGCCGGGCCGGTGAATTTAAGGATGCTGTCGTCCACGCCTGCCGTTTTCACGATGCAGCCGTTTTCCGCGAAGTTACCGTACAGCACGGCCAGACCGCCGTCCTTGCTGTAGGCGTGCTCCAGCGAACGGATGCAGCCTTCGGCGCGATCGTCATCCAGGGAATCCCAGCGGCAATCCTGCGAGAACGCCTGCGTGGTACGGATCCCGGCGGGACCGGCGCGGAACATCGTTTTCACCGCGTCGTCTTTGGTCAGCATCACGTCGTATTGGTCCAGCGACTCCGGCAGCGTCAGGCCGAGCACGTTTTTCACGTCGCGGTTCAGCAGCCCGGCGCGATCCAGCTCGCCCAGGATACCGATTACACCACCGGCACGGTGAACATCTTCCATATGGTATTTCTGGGTGCTTGGCGCAACTTTACACAGCTGCGGCACTTTACGGGACAGCTTGTCGATATCACTCATGGTGAAGTCGATTTCGGCTTCCTGCGCGGCGGCCAGCAGGTGCAGAACGGTATTGGTGGAACCGCCCATGGCGATATCCAGCGTCATCGCATTTTCAAACGCCGCTTTGCTGGCGATGTTACGCGGCAGTGCACTGGCATCATCCTGCTCGTAGTAGCGTTTGGTGAGCTCAACGATGCGTTTACCGGCGTTGAGGAACAGCTGTTTACGATCGGCGTGGGTCGCCAGCAGCGAGCCGTTACCCGGCTGCGACAGGCCCAGCGCTTCGGTCAGACAGTTCATGGAGTTGGCGGTGAACATCCCGGAACAGGAGCCGCAGGTCGGACACGCGGAGCGTTCAACCTGGTCGCTCTGCTCGTCAGACACTTTCGGATCCGCGCCCTGGATCATCGCATCGACCAGGTCGAGCTTGATGATTTTGTCGGACAGCTTGGTTTTACCGGCTTCCATTGGGCCGCCGGAGACGAAGATCACCGGAATGTTCAGGCGCAGGGAGGCCATCAGCATCCCCGGGGTGATTTTATCGCAGTTGGAGATACAGACCATTGCATCGGCGCAGTGGGCGTTGACCATGTACTCAACCGAGTCGGCGATCAGCTCACGCGACGGCAGTGAATAGAGCATGCCCCCGTGGCCCATTGCGATACCGTCATCCACCGCGATGGTGTTGAACTCTTTCGCCACACCGCCGGAAGCTTCGATTTGCTCGGCAACCAGTTTACCGAGGTCGCGCAGATGCACATGGCCTGGCACAAACTGGGTGAAGGAGTTCACCACGGCGATAATTGGCTTGCCGAAATCGGCGTCGGTCATCCCGGTGGCGCGCCACAGTGCGCGGGCACCCGCCATGTTACGGCCGTGGGTGGTGGTGGCTGAACGATACTTAGGCATGCTTTATTTACTCCCGTCTGACTATTCAATGGGACGGTGCGTGCCGTCCCAAATTTATATTTAGTGATTAACCTGATCCAACCAGCCGTATTTATCTTCTGTTTCGCCAGTAAAGAGGCCAAAGAAGGCTTGCTGGATGCGTTTGGTGACCGGGCCACAGCGGCCTTCGCCGACCTGAATACCGTCTACGCTACGAACCGGCGTGATTTCAGCCGCCGTACCGGACATGAACACTTCATCAGCCAGATACAGGGATTCGCGGGACAGCACCTGCTCGCGCACTTCGATACCCAGGTCTTTCGCCAGTTTGATGATAGCGTCACGGGTAATACCCGGCAGCGCGGAAGATGTGAATGGCGGCGTGAACAGGATGCCATCTTTAACTTCAAACAGGTTTTCACCTGCGCCTTCCGAGATGTAGCCATTCACGTCCAGCGCGATACCTTCCTGATAGCCGTGACGGCGCGCTTCGCTACCGACCAGCAAAGAGGAAAGGTAGTTACCGCCCGCTTTAGCAGCGGTCGGGATGGTGTTTGGCGCCACGCGGTTCCAGGAAGAAACCATTGCGTCGATCCCCTGCTCCAGGGCTTCTGCTCCGAGGTAAGCCCCCCACGGGAACGCGGCAATGATCACATCGGTGTTGTAACCGGCTGGCGGGTTCACGCCCATACCGACATCACCCACGAAGACCAGTGGACGAATGTAGGCGCTGGTCAGGTTATTCTTGCGAATGACTTCGCGGCAGGCTTCCATCAGCTCATCAACGCTCTGTGAAACCGGGAAACGATAAATTTTGGCTGAATCATGCAAACGCTGCATGTGTTCGCGATGGCGGAACACCACTGGCCCTTTGTGAGAATCGTAGCAACGGATACCTTCAAAGACGGAGGTGCCGTAGTGCAGCGCGTGGGACATGACGTGGACCTTCGCGTCCTCCCAGCGAACCATCTCACCATTGAACCAAATGTAATCAGCTTTTTTTGTCGTCATTTTTTCGTCCTGTCACGCTTAAGCGCGGATTTGTTGTGATGTGGTTGTGCTCTGGCAGATGGCAACATGGGCAACGTCTACCAGTTTTGATAACTGACTAAACAGTAAGTCGACCGGCCGCGGGCTGGCAACGGTTAATTCGATACTGATGTTCTGCGCGTCGGTGGCCGTCTCCATATTCATAGAGCAAATCTGAAAACCACGATGACGGACCACACGCAAAACGCGTTCCAAGGTTTCCGGGTTGAAGCGAGCCTGCACGGCGACCTGATGTTGCATCATGATAATTTCTCCAGCATTTGTGAGTTACTGGCACCGGGCGGTACCAACGGCCAGACGTTCTCAAGCTCGTCGATTGAGACATGAAGCAGGTACGGCCCTTCGCTTGACAGCATGGTGTCGAGTGCCGCTTCAACCTGGTCTTTACGGGTGATGTGCTGGCCAGGAATGCCGAAAGCGCTGGCCAGGGTGAGGAAATCGGGGTTATCGGTCAGGGTGGTTTCGCTGTAACGCTCCTGGAAGAACAGCTGTTGCCACTGTCGAACCATCCCTAAACGCTGATTATCCAGCAACACGATTTTCAGCGGCAACTGCTTGCGCTTAACGGTGCCCAGCTCCTGAACGTTCATCATGAAGGAGCCGTCACCGGAGATACAGATAACCGTATCGTTCGGGCGAGCCACCTGCGCACCCACGGCGGCAGGCAGGCCAAAGCCCATGGTGCCTAAGCCGCTGGAGGTGATGAAGTTTTCCGGACGGGTGTAGGTCATGTGCTGGGCTGACCACATCTGGTGCTGGCCTACGTCGGTGGTGACGACGCTATCAGCCGGTTTACGGTCAGACAACTGTTTCAGCAGCAGCGGCGCGTAGATGGCATCGCCAGGATGGTCGTAACGCCAGGCGTGTTCGGCGCGCATCTCTGCGGCGTGCTGGCGCCACGCGCTGATATCCAGTGGCTGCGCCAGTGCAGGTAACAGCGTATTGAGATCGCCCTGCAGCGCGACGTGCGCCTGACGCAGTTTGTTCATCTCCGCCGGGTCGATATCCATATGGATAACTTTGGCATTTGGCGCGAAGGTATTCAGTTTGCCGGTAACGCGGTCGTCAAAACGCGCACCCACGGCGATGAGCAGATCGCACTCTTGCACCGCCAGGTTTGCGGCTTTAGTGCCGTGCATCCCCAGCATGCCGAGATAGTATGGGTCGTCTGCATCAACCGCACCAAGACCTTTCAACGTGCAGGTGGCAGGCATTTGCGTTACCGCGATAAATTCACGCAGGGCAGGCACGGCCTGCGCCATGCCGACACCCCCGCCGACGTACAGCATCGGCTGTTTCGCCTGCGCCAACATCTGGCGCGCCTCTTCAACCTCTGCATGCGGGAACGCATCGTCGCTTTCCACGGTGGAGAAGTGCGGTTCCAGTTCGCCGAGTGCAACCTGGATATCTTTCGGGATATCCACCAGAACGGGGCCAGGGCGGCCCGAGCTCGCCACTTCGAACGCTTCGGCCATTACGCGCGGCAGCTCATCCAGAGACTGGACAAGGAAGCTGTGCTTGGTGCAGGCCAGCGATAAACCAAGTACGTCCACTTCCTGGAAAGCATCGGTACCAATGAACGGGGAAGCCACCTGACCGGTGATCGCCACGACGGGCACGGAATCGAGCAGCGCATCAGCCAGGCCGGTAATTAGGTTCGTTGCGCCCGGACCTGACGTTGCCATGCACACGCCAGTTTTACCCGTCGCGCGGGCATAGCCGATAGCGGCCATTGCTGCCCCCTGCTCGTGTCGGCACAAGAGATGTTCCACGCCGCCGTCATACAGTGCATCGTAAATCGGCATGATCGCGCCACCCGGATAACCGAATACGGTCTCGACTCCCTGCGCGCGCAACGCATGTACAACCCATTGTGCCCCATTCATAGTTAGTTCCCCGTCATAAATCTGGAGAAACAGAATTTTATGCTAGTCTTCATGTCCTGCTCCTCGTTTACGTTTTTTAGTCATAAAAAAACCCCCGGACCTTTCGGTGCGGGGGTCTTAGTTCGTTAAGGCTTGATTTCTAAGCCTTTCCTCGTCCAAGTGCAGCCCCGCACGGTGGGATAATAATCACCACCACGCTAATCACGACCAGGCTAATCACTCGTAGAAGGGCTGTCATTTTCAGTTCTTTTTGCATCTTGTTCGAAGGAATACCTAAAGAGGTATCACAGTTTTTAAATCAAACACAAGATTTATTTATGACGCATTTGGTTAGGCCGCGAATCATATTTCTTAAAATCGTTGTTTTATATGGGGAAATTGAAGAATGAATATTTTTCATATTTTTACGACGGCGCTAACCATCAAAACGGCGCTTTTTACCTTCTGCGAGAAGTCTTCCACGGGTATGTAATGATTTCAGTGTGCGCTTAAAATCTCTGAATAAGAGCCGTAAATACACAAAATGACGCTAAACAGACAAAAGAGGCACTGGCATAGTCGTACCAGGAGGTAGTGCAAATGTCACTGTCAGTTGTTTATACGCGTGCGGCTCTCGGGGTGAAGGCACCGCTTATTTCTGTAGAGGTTCATCTGAGTAATGGGCTACCCGGGCTCACGCTCGTCGGGCTACCTGAAACGACGGTTAAAGAAGCCCGGGATCGCGTTCGCAGCGCAATAATAAATAGCGGTTATACCTTCCCCGCGAAGAAGATCACCATCAACCTGGCTCCCGCCGATCTGCCCAAAGAGGGGGGGCGATATGATTTACCTATCGCGATTGCGCTTCTCGCGGCCTCTGAGCAGCTTAATACGACCAGGCTAGGCTCGTACGAGTTTGTGGGAGAACTCGCGCTCACAGGCGCGTTAAGGGGCGTTCCCGGTGCGATATCGGGCGCGCTGGAAGCTATACGCGCAGGGCGGCAAATCATTGTCGCGAATGAAAATGCATCAGAAGTGAGTCTTATCGCCGAGAAGGGGTGTCTTGTCGCAGGGCATTTACAGGAAGTTTGCGCCTGGCTGGAAGGGCGCCATGAACTGTCCGAGCCGGAAGAGTGTGACAATGTTATAGCCGATACCCCAGAGGATCTCAGCGAGATTATGGGACAGGAGCAAGGGAAACGGGCGCTGGAGATTACGGCCGCAGGTGGACACAATCTTCTTTTGATCGGCCCGCCTGGTACGGGTAAAACGATGCTGGCGAGCAGGCTGAGTGGCTTGCTGCCACCGCTCAATAATCATGAAGCGCTGGAAAGTGCCGCCATTTATAGCCTTATAAGTTCTACCTCGTTGCAAAAACAGTGGCGCCGTCGCCCTTTTCGTTCACCTCATCATAGCGCCTCACTGACGGCGATGGTCGGCGGTGGGTCTATTCCCGGGCCGGGTGAAATCTCACTGGCGCACAATGGCATTCTGTTTCTCGACGAGCTGCCTGAGTTTGAGCGCCGCGTCCTGGATGCCCTGAGAGAACCCATTGAATCTGGAGAGATACACATCTCACGCACGCGAGCCAAAATAAGCTATCCCGCGCAGTTTCAGCTGGTCGCTGCGATGAATCCCAGCCCTACGGGTCATTATCAGGGCAACCATAACCGCTGTACGCCTGAGCAGACGTTGCGCTATCTGGGAAAGTTATCCGGCCCGTTTCTCGACCGTTTCGATTTATCCCTCGAAATCCCCCTTCCCCCGCCGGGCCTGCTCAGGCAAAAAGGCATCACGGGTGAAAGCTCAGCAGATGTACGCGAGCGGGTCATTGCTGCCCAGACGCGACAATATGCCCGTCAGAACAGGCTGAATGCACGGCTGGATAATGCCGGGATCCGGCAGTTTTGTTCTCTTAACATGGAGGATGCGGTTTGGCTGGAGGAAACCTTGACGCGTTTTGGTCTTTCTATACGCGCGTGGCAGCGTTTGCTGAAAGTGGCCAGAACCATTGCTGACGTGGAGGGTTGTAGTGACATTCAGAGGAAACACTTGCAGGAGGCGCTGAGCTACCGCGCTATCGATCGTTTGCTGCTCCATCTGCAGAAGTTGCTGGCGTAAAAAAGGGGCCGTAGCCCCTTCTCATCATCTTAGTCATCAGACTCAGTGTAGTCTTCTGCGCCTTCCATCTGCGGCTTACCGCCGGAGAGCGTATGGAAGCGTTTTGGACGCTTAATGCGCGCCATGTACTTGATCCATACACGTTCTGCTTCAGACTGTGGCTCACGCTCGCCACGGCACACTAAGACAAACTGCTTTTCATCTTCAGTTGCGGGCTCACGCTTACCCAGATCCAGCTCGTTGAAGGCATAACCATGACGCTCAAGCAGCTGCGCCTCTTTGATGGTGAAATCGCCGTGACGAGAGAACCCGCGCGGATAATGTTTATTGTCGAAAAAACGATTAGTCGTCGTAAAGCTTTCCGCCATCCTACACGCTCCTAATTCTTTGGCCGAGCTATTTATGGCGCGGAGTATTAGTTACGCTTGACAGAGTGTAAAACAAAACATTTAAATCATAACGACAAATTATTTTGCGGAGAAAGATGTGGATACGGAATTGCTAAAAACTTTCCTCGAAGTGAGCAGAACACGCCACTTTGGGCGAGCAGCTGAAGCCCTTTACCTGACGCAGTCAGCGGTCAGTTTTCGTATTCGACAGCTGGAAAATCAACTGGGTGTGAATCTTTTTACCCGCCACCGCAACAACATACGTTTAACGCCTGCCGGTGAGAAACTGCTCCCCTATGCGGAAACGTTGATGAATACCTGGCAGGCAGCACGTAAAGAGGTTGCCCATACGTCGAGGCACAATGAGTTCTCGATAGGGGCCAGCGCGTCACTGTGGGAATGTATGCTAAGTCAGTGGCTTACCCGGCTATATCGTTCTCATGAACATTTGCAATTTGAAGCCAGAATTGCGCAACGCCAGTCCCTGGTTAAGCAACTTCATGAGCGCCAGCTTGATCTTCTTATCACGACCGAAGCCCCCAAGATGGACGAATTTAGCAGCCAGATCGTAGGGCAGTTTGGTCTGGCACTTTATGCTTCTGAACCTTCAATGATGAAAGCCGATCTGACCTATTTGCGCCTGGAGTGGGGTCCTGATTTTCAGCAGCATGAGGCGGGATTGATAGCCCCAGATGATGTTCCACAGTTAACCACCAGTTCTGCCGAGATTGCCTGTCAGCAACTTCCCTTGTTGAAGGGTTGCACCTGGTTACCCGCCCGTTGGGCAGATACTAAAGCGGGGCTACATACCGTGATAGATTCCACCACCATTTCGCGCCCGCTGTATGCGATTTGGCTACAAAACAGCGATAAGCAGTCGCAGATAAAAGATCTCTTAAAAATCAATATTATGGAATGATGCATCAGCCAGCAGGGAAGCTGGCTGAAAATTCAGGTGTGCCGTTGTATTTCAGGCAAAAAAAATCCTTTGCCGAAGCAAAGGATTCGATATGGCAGGGGCGGAGAGACTCGAACTCGCGACACCCGGTTTTGGAGACCGGTGCTCTACCAACTGAGCTACGCCCCTAAAGTTTTTTGCCATTAAGCCTGCCAGTGAGGCAGGCTTAATGTCTTAATAAGTGGCGGAACGGACGGGACTCGAACCCGCGACCCCCTGCGT
>NZ_JTLF01000344.1:0-31106 GCF_000798855.1 Enterobacter sp. ZOR0014
GAACATAATCTTTCTGCTAAATGGCTGAAAAGACTGCTGGCACACTTTGCTGAATGCGGTGGCGAGGCGATGGAAGTCGCCCAGTGTCAGCAGGCACCCAATGAGCGCGCGCAGCTGGCGACTTATGCTCGCCAGTTCGGCCTGACAGGGTCGCAGGGCTCTGATTTCCATCAGCCCTGCGCGTGGATTGAACTGGGGCGCAAGCTTTGGTTACCGGCAGGCGTTGAGCCGGTCTGGCAGCTCTGGGAACAGCCGCAGCAAATTGAAGAGAGGGAAGTATGAGTCAGTTTTTCTATATTCATCCGGATAACCCGCAGCCACGTCTGATCAATCAGGCCGTGGAGATCGTCCGCAAAGGCGGCGTGATTGTTTACCCGACCGATTCTGGCTACGCGCTGGGCTGCAAAATTGAAGACAAAGGGGCGATGGAGCGTATCTGCCGTATTCGCCAGCTTCCGGACGGCCATAACTTTACGCTGATGTGTCGCGATCTCTCTGAGCTGTCGACCTATGCGTATGTTGATAACGTGGCGTTTCGCCTGATTAAAAACAACACGCCGGGTAACTACACCTTCATCCTGAAAGGGACGAAAGAGGTTCCGCGCCGCCTGTTGCAGGAAAAACGGAAAACCATCGGGATGCGCGTACCGTCGAACCCGATCGCGCAGGCGCTGCTGGAAACCCTCGGCGAACCGATGCTCTCGACTTCGCTGATGCTGCCGGGAAGTGAGTTTACCGAGTCCGACCCGGAAGAGATCAAAGATCGTCTGGAGAAGGTGGTTGAGCTGATTATTCACGGCGGCTATCTTGGTCAGCAACCGACCACCGTGGTCGACTTAACCGAAGATGCGCCAGAAGTGATTCGTGAAGGCGTGGGCGATGTTAAGCCTTTCTTGTAGAGGTGTAAGCAGATATACTACGCGGCCATCAAAGCAGGGCCAGGCCCTCTTTTGACCTGATTCGACGCCTGTGAAGGCGACACCTGAGGAAGCTCAATGAGCGAGAAGTTACAGAAAGTGCTGGCGCGCGCCGGCCACGGTTCGCGCCGTGAAATCGAAGCCATTATTGAAGCGGGCCGCGTGAGTGTGGACGGTAAAATCGCCACGCTGGGTGACCGCGTAGAAATCGTACCGGGGCTCAAGATCCGCATCGACGGTCATCTTATCTCCGTGAAAGAGTCTGCTGAACAGATTTGCCGCGTGCTGGCTTACTATAAGCCGGAAGGCGAGCTGTGTACCCGCAACGACCCGGAAGGTCGCCCGACGGTGTTTGACCGTCTGCCTAAACTGCGAGGTGCGCGCTGGATTGCCGTGGGTCGTCTGGACGTTAATACCTGCGGCCTGCTGCTATTTACCACCGACGGTGAGCTGGCAAACCGTCTGATGCACCCAAGCCGTGAAGTGGAACGTGAATATGCCGTGCGTGTCTTCGGCCAGGTTGATGAAAATAAACTGCGCGACCTGTCGCGTGGCGTTCAGCTGGAAGACGGTCCTGCAGCGTTTAAAACCATCAAATTTACCGGTGGTGAAGGGATTAACCAGTGGTACAACGTCACCCTGACAGAGGGGCGTAACCGCGAGGTGCGTCGTCTGTGGGAAGCGGTAGGGGTTCAGGTTAGCCGCCTGATTCGCGTTCGTTACGGTGACATTCTGCTGCCAAAAGGTCTGCCGCGTGGCGGCTATACCGAACTGGATCTGACCCAGACCAACTACCTGCGCGAGCTGGTGGGGCTCACGCCGGAAACCACCTCAAAAGTGGCGGTGGAGAAAGATCGTCGTCGTATGAAGGCGAACCAGATCCGTCGTGCGGTGAAACGCCATAGCCAGGTGAACAGCAGCAACCGTCGCTCTGGCAGCCGGAATAACAACGGTTAATCTAAAAGCCCGGTGAACGCACCGGGCTTTTTTCTTTAGTAATCAATCCCAGGCTGCGCTTTGATACCTGCATCAAATGCATGCTTGACCGGACGCAGCTCGCTGACGGTATCTGCCAGTTCCAGTATATCCCGATGACACCCACGACCCGTGACGATTACCGTCTGATGTGCAGGGCGGTTTTTCAGTGCATCCAGCACGGCATTCAGCGGCAGGTAGTCGTAGGCGACCATATAGGTGATCTCGTCCAGTAGCACCATATTGAGCGTCGGATCGGCCAGCATTCTTTTGGCGTGCTCCCAGACAGCAAGGCAGGCTGCGGTGTCGGTTTCCCGGTTCTGCGTGTCCCACGTAAAACCGGTTGCCATCACCTGAAACTCAACGCCGTGAGGTTCCAGCAAATTGCGCTCCCCATTGGGCCATTCGCCTTTGATAAACTGGATTACGCCCACTTTTTGCCCGTGTCCGACGGCGCGGGTGGCGGTGCCGAACGCGGCGGTGGTTTTGCCTTTGCCGTTGCCGGTAAATACGATGACGATCCCTCGCTCGTCCTGGGCTGACGCAATGCGCGCATCAACCTGTTCTTTCAGACGCTGCTGGCGCTGCTGGTGACGTTCTTCACTCATTGCGAAATCCCCGGTTTACGGCCCGGTTGGGCATCAAAAGTCATTCCGGTTTTGCGACGGCTGTCGTCGCCCATTAGCCAGAGATAGAGTGGCATAATATCGGCCGGGGTTTTCAGCTTCTGCGGATCTTCTGTCGGGAACGCGCTGGCGCGCATTTTGGTGCGTGTTCCGCCCGGATTAATGCAGTTTACGCGCAGATGGCGGCTCTGATATTCCTCCGCCAGCACCTGCATCATACCTTCGGTCGCAAATTTAGAGACAGCATATGCCCCCCAGTTTGCGCGCCCCTCACGGCCTACGCTGGAAGAGGTAAAGACCAGAGAGCCTGACTCGGATTTGAGTAATAAAGGAAGTAAGGCCTGGGTGAGGAAAAAGGTGCCGTTGACGTTAACCTGCATGACCTGCTGCCAGATATCAGGATCCTGCTCATCCATTGGACGAACTTCGCCTAACAACCCGGCGTTATGCAGCACACCGTCCAGACGTGGATAATGGGTGCTGATACGTTGGGCTAATTCCTGACATACCGCTGGCGTACAGGTCAGTAAATCAAGAGTATACCAGGGGGCCGGTATGCCACCTGCCGCTTCAATTTCCTGAGCGACACCTTTGAGTTTTTCTTCGTTGCGACCGATCAGAATAACGCTCGCGCCATATTCAGCATATGTCAGGGCCGCTTCGCGACCAATACCCGCGCTGGCACCGGTGACAAGAATGATCCGGTTCTGCAGCAGGTTTTTTTGCGGTTGATAGTGCACGGTGACTCCTCAGGCGCACGGTGACTCAATGGCGCCTTCATAATGACTTTTCGGCTTTATGCCCGAATTAGCGTGAGAATTCAATCAGTCTACAGGACGTATTACTGTAAAATTAACAATTTGCAAATATTTAAACCGCCGGGCGGGGATTCCTGAAGATGGCTCGCACAGGTAATGTCACGGGCGAGACGCAAAGGCAGGGCTGTTGTACACTGCCGTGAAAGATTCGTGGTTAAATCAAGGTGGAACGCGTGGAATTACTTTCTCAATATGGGTTGTTTTTGGCTAAAATCGCGACGGTGGTGATTGCCATTGCGGTCGTTGCCGTTCTGATTGTCAATCTCACGCAGCGCAAACGTCAGCGTGGGGAGTTACGCATTACCCGTCTGAGCGAGCAGTACAAAGAGATGCAGGAAGACATGTCCCTCTCACTGCTTGATAGCCATCAACAGAAGGCATGGCTGAAGGCCCAGAAGAAAAAGCACAAGCAGGAAGCCAAAGCCGCAAAGGCGAAAGCTAAGCTTGCAACGCCACAGTCTGACGCGAAGCCTCGCGTCTATGTACTCGATTTTAAAGGCAGTATGGATGCGCATGAAGTCGCTTCGCTACGGGAAGAGGTGACTGCCGTTCTGGCCGTGGCCACTCTGCAGGATCAAGTGGTGGTGCGTCTTGAAAGCCCAGGCGGCGTTGTGCACGGCTACGGACTGGCCGCTTCTCAGCTACAGCGTCTGCGAGAAAAGCAGATCCCGCTTACCGTGGCGGTAGATAAAGTCGCGGCAAGTGGTGGCTATATGATGGCCTGCGTGGCGGACAAAATTGTTGCGGCACCGTTCTCCATCATTGGCTCTATCGGCGTGGTCGCACAGATCCCAAACTTTAACCGTTTTCTGAAGAATAAAGAGATTGATATCGAACTGCACACGGCGGGTCAGTACAAACGTACCCTGACGCTGCTGGGGGAAAATACGGAAGAAGGGCGCCAAAAATTCCGTGAGGATCTCAACGAAACGCACCACCTGTTTAAAGATTTCGTACACCGTATGCGCCCAACGCTGGATATTGAGCAGGTCGCGACAGGCGAACACTGGTACGGTATTCAGGCGCAGGAAAAAGGGCTGGTTGATGAAGTGGGGACCAGCGACGATCTGCTGCTCAACCTGATGGACGGAAGGGAGCTGATAGGCGTGCGGTTCACCCAGCGTAAGCGCCTGATGGACCGATTTACCAACAGTGCAGCGGAAAGCGCAGATCGCCTGCTGCTTCGCTGGCTACAGCGCGGACAAAAACCGCTGCTGTAAGCAAAAACGCGAGGCATATGCCTCGCGTTTTGCATTAATCGACCAGGTGATATTTTTCAGAAAGCGTATGCGCCAGGTATTTAAACATATTAAACACAGCGGTGCTTTTTGGGGTGGGTAATCCCTGTTCGTCAAGGAAGTATTCGCCGCTGAAAACCAGCACGCCATTACGCTGCTCTACACCGGTGGCTTCAATGCCCGCCAGGGTATCTTCATGGTCACGGATAAGCTTATTTGCTTCGATAAGCAGAGAGGCTCGGTCAATAGGTTGGGTCGTATTCTGCATAATCCACTCCTTAAACAGTGACAATAGTCTACGCCGGGGCCGTTTTGGGGGCAAATTTTCCCTGTTTTGTGAGGGGATAAGATACAGGGGGCAGGTTGGCGGGATTTGCTTTTGCATGCTAATAAAGTTGCGTAACGAATTTTATCAGGTAGAGTGTGCGCTTTCGTCATTCTGGCAACAGAATTGCTTGACATTCGACCGGGAACTCGTCACGAATTATACGAGGTGTGAGAAAAATACCCGATAACTCAATCACCTGGGCGTCTTTCCTCAGACACCCGGTAGGACAAAGGGGTTGATATCTCCTGACGCAGCCGCAATATCATTGGCTCGTCGTCAGCGGAAGGGAAATCAACGTGCGGCGTATTCCTGGAAGAATTAAATTAGGTAAAGGTGAATATGGGTAAAGCTCTCGTCATCGTTGAGTCCCCGGCAAAAGCCAAAACGATCAATAAGTATCTGGGTAATGACTACGTGGTTAAGTCCAGCGTGGGTCATATCCGCGATTTGCCGACCAGTGGCTCAGCCAGCAAAAAGAGCGCAGACTCTACCTCCACCAAAGGGGCTAAAAAGCCTAAAAAGGATGAACGTAGCGCGCTTGTCAACCGCATGGGTGTTAACCCATGGCACAACTGGGATGCACAATACGAAGTGCTGCCCGGAAAAGAGAAAGTCGTTAACGAGCTGAAGCAGCTGGCTGAAAAAGCAGACCACATTTATCTCGCAACCGACCTTGACCGCGAAGGGGAAGCCATTGCATGGCACCTGCGGGAAGTGATCGGGGGCGATGACAAACGCTACAGTCGCGTAGTGTTTAACGAAATTACAAAAAATGCGATTCGTCAGGCGTTTGAGAAGCCTGGCGAGCTGAACATCGACCGTGTCAACGCCCAGCAGGCGCGTCGCTTTATGGACCGCGTTGTAGGCTATATGGTCTCTCCACTGCTGTGGAAAAAGATTGCCCGTGGCCTGTCCGCAGGACGTGTGCAATCCGTCGCCGTGCGTCTTGTCGTTGAGCGTGAACGCGAAATTAAAGCCTTCGTGCCGGAAGAATTCTGGGAAATTGACGCCAATGTGACCACGCCGGGCGGTGACGCTCTGCCACTGCAGGTGAGCCATCAGAACGATAAGCCTTTCCGTCCTGAAAACCGTGACCAGACCATGGCTGCCGTCGCGTTGCTGGAAAAAGCACGCTATCAGGTGCTGGAACGTGAAGATAAACCGACCAGCAGTAAACCTGGCGCGCCGTTTATCACGTCTACCCTGCAACAGGCGGCGAGTACGCGCCTTGGCTATGGCGTGAAGAAAACCATGATGATGGCCCAGCGCTTGTATGAAGCGGGTTACATCACCTACATGCGTACTGACTCAACGAATCTGAGCCAGGATGCGGTAAACATGGTACGCGGTTATATCAGTGATAACTTCGGTAAAAAATACCTGCCGGAAAGCGCCAATCAATTCGCCAGCAAAGAGAACTCTCAGGAAGCGCACGAAGCGATTCGTCCTTCTGATGTCTCTGTGTTAGCCGAGTCGCTGAAAGATATGGAAGCCGACGCCCAGAAGCTGTATCAGCTGATCTGGCGTCAGTTTGTCGCCTGTCAGATGACGCCTGCGAAGTATGACTCCACGACGCTGACCGTCGGTGCGGGCGACTTCCGTCTCAAAGCGCGCGGTCGTATCCTGCGTTTCGACGGCTGGACAAAAGTCATGCCTGCGCTGCGTAAAGGTGATGAAGACCGTACGCTGCCAGCGGTGAACAAGGGAGATGAGCTCTCTCTGGTTGATCTCGTTCCTGCTCAGCACTTCACCAAGCCGCCTGCGCGCTTTAGTGAAGCGTCGCTGGTGAAAGAGCTGGAAAAACGCGGTATTGGTCGTCCATCGACCTACGCGTCAATCATCTCGACGATCCAGGATCGCGGCTACGTTCGAGTTGAAAACCGTCGTTTCTATGCGGAAAAAATGGGTGAGATCGTCACCGACCGTCTGGAAGCTAATTTCCGCGAGTTGATGAACTACGATTTCACCGCGCAAATGGAAGACAGCCTCGACGAGGTTGCCAGCCATAAGGCGGAGTGGAAGAAGGTTCTCGACAGCTTCTTCAGCGACTTTACCAACCAGCTTGAAAAAGCGGAGAAAGATCCTGAAGAGGGCGGCATGCTGCCTAACCAGATGGTTCTGACCAGCATCGACTGCCCAACCTGCGGCCGCAAGATGGGTATTCGTACGGCAACCACGGGCGTCTTCCTCGGCTGTTCCGGCTATGCGCTGTCGCCAAAAGAGCGCTGCAAAACCACCATCAACCTGGTGCCGGAGAACGAAGTTCTCAACGTGCTGGAAGGTGAGGATGCGGAAACCAACGCTCTGCGTGCTAAACGCCGCTGCAAAAAATGCGGCACGGCGATGGACAGCTACCTGATCGATCCTAAACGTAAGCTGCACGTCTGCGGTAATAACCCAACGTGTGACGGGTATGAGATTGAGGAAGGTGAATTCCGCATTAAAGGCTATGACGGCCCGATTGTGGAGTGCGAGAAGTGTGGCTCTGAAATGCACCTGAAAATGGGGCGTTTCGGGAAGTACATGGCGTGCACCAACGACGAGTGTAAAAACACGCGCAAAATTCTGCGTAACGGTGAAGTGGCTCCGCCGAAGGAAGATCCGGTTCCGTTGCCAGAGCTGCCGTGTGAAAAATCCGACGCGTACTTCGTGCTGCGTGATGGTGCTGCGGGTGTCTTCCTGGCGGCCAACACCTTCCCGAAATCGCGTGAAACACGTGCGCCGCTGGTAGAAGAACTGCACCGATTCCGTGACCGTCTGCCAGAAAAACTGCGTTACCTGGCCGATGCGCCACAGCAGGATCCTGAAGGCAATAAGACGGTGGTTCGCTTTAGCCGTAAAACGAAGCAGCAGTACGTGGCGGCAGAGAAAGAGGGCAAAGCGACCGGCTGGTCCGCCTTCTTTGTCGATGGCAAATGGGTTGAAGGCAAGAAATAAGCTTGCCTGACCGTCACTTATCAGTGAAAGGGCCGGACTTCCGGCCCTTTTTTATTACCTTATTATTATTTTTTGTTCCGTACTATACAGTCAGGCTATAAATGATATAGTGGTTATAGTTAACCCATTTCTTATTATCAAATCGTCTTAAGCGATTGACCGCGTGCGCTAAATCGGATGGTCTGGCATGAAATTACAGCAGCTTCGTTATATCGTTGAGGTGGTGAATCACAACCTTAATGTCTCTTCTACTGCCGAGGGGCTATATACCTCGCAACCGGGCATCAGCAAGCAGGTTCGCATGCTGGAGGATGAATTAGGTATTCAGATTTTCGCCCGTAGCGGTAAGCACCTTACGCAAGTGACGCCAGCGGGGCAGGAAATTATTCGCATTGCGCGTGAAGTCCTCTCCAAAGTCGATGCGATTAAATCTGTTGCAGGAGAACATACCTGGCCAGATAAAGGCTCGCTGTATATTGCCACCACGCACACCCAGGCGCGCTATGCATTACCTGGCGTCATTAAGGGCTTTATCGAGCGTTATCCGCGCGTCTCTTTGCATATGCATCAGGGGTCACCGACGCAAATCGCTGAAGCGGTGTCGAAAGGGAATGCCGATTTTGCCATCGCGACGGAAGCGCTCCACCTGTATGACGATCTGGTAATGCTTCCGTGCTATCACTGGAACCGATCGATCGTAGTGACTCCCGATCACCCGCTGGCGGGGAAAGGGTCGGTGACGATTGAAGAGCTGGCGCAATATCCGTTAGTCACCTATACGTTTGGCTTTACCGGACGTTCCGAGCTTGATACTGCGTTTAACCGTGCCGGGTTAACCCCACGCATTGTCTTTACCGCTACCGATGCCGACGTCATCAAGACTTACGTACGGCTTGGTCTGGGCGTGGGCGTTATTGCCAGCATGGCGGTCGACCCGGTGTCAGACCCTGATCTGGTACGTCTTGATGCACACGATATTTTCAGCCACAGCACCACAAAAATTGGCTTCCGTCGCAGTACCTTCCTGCGTAGCTATATGTATGATTTTATTCAGCGCTTTGCCCCGCATTTAACGCGTGACGTGGTGGATACCGCCGTTGCATTACGCTCAAATGAAGATATTGAAGAGATGTTTAAAGACATCAAACTCCCCGCAAAATAATCACACCCGGTATCTTTCCCTAACGGAAAGATACCGAAATACCGCCTTAAAGCTAAATTAGAATTATCATCATCTGCGCTCTCCCTGCCATATATTGTCATTATCCTTTTATTTTGTATGGTTTTAATGTCGTGAATTGGCGACAAAAATAGAAACTAATTAACGGCTACGCAAATTTTTCTTTTCAAATATTTATTTGTGGTCAAAAGAATGAATATTTCATACCTCCGGATGCGTAAATTCACTGGCTTTTCGGCTAAAGTTTCTTTAGGATTTATCTCAACAGATGATTAATTGTACCAATTGTTTGGTCCTAAATGATAAGCGATATCGATTGTATGAGGTTAGCAATGCCTTCAGGAAGTGAAGAACCGCAAAGGGATCCTGCGCTCAAGCGTAAAGCCTGGCTGGCGGTCTTTCTCGTCTCCGCCCTGTTCTGGCTGATGGTTGCTCTCCTGGCCTGGAAATATTGGGGTTGAATATGGCAGTGACGGTACGTACAGAAACGGTAAAACAGATGTGTCAGCGTCATGACACTGTCCATAAAGGACGTAAGGCTCCTGCGACAGTTGTGCCTGCATCCTGGAAACTGACGCCGCAGCAGCAAGCCTTTATTGATGTGTTCGCGGAAGACGAACCCAAAAAACAATAATTTAGTTTTTTGCGTAATGATGCATTGGGTCTGAATAACGACTATGCACCTTTGTACTCTTTAATAAATACACATCAGCAATATCGCACTGAGGACCTGCCTCGGAATGTTTAATAAATAATGCCTGGTGTCCCTATGATGAATAACATGACGTCTCACAAATACTGGTCATGGATTGGCGTGTTTACCCTGTCGATCCTGTTCTGGAGTCAGCTCATCTGGCTGGCCATCCGCTAAATGATAAAACCTCGCTGCGGCGGGGTTTTTTGTTTTGACGTCCTCTGGACCATTCCTAAATTTATCAATTCGGGTTGTTATCAAAACGTTACGACATCTTTGTGTTATCTTTAATTACGGCCCTGATGATTGTCAGGACATCTCTGTAATTAAGGAGGAGCTTATGTCGTTAACCCTACGCGAAGCCAGTAAGGACACATTACAGGCAGAAAATAAAACCTGGCATTACTATAGCCTGCCGCTGGCTGCCAGAACGCTTGGGGACATTTCGCGTTTACCCAAGTCCTTGAAAGTTCTGATGGAAAACCTCTTGCGCTGGCAGGACGGTGATTCCGTCACGCTCGATGATATCCAGGCTCTGGCGGGGTGGCTGAAGCATGCCCATGCCGACAGAGAAATTGCCTACCGCCCGGCAAGGGTCCTGATGCAGGACTTTACCGGTGTACCTGCCGTGGTGGATCTCGCCGCGATGCGCGAGGCGGTTAAACGCCTCGGCGGCGATACGGCCAAAGTGAACCCGCTTTCCCCCGTTGACCTCGTGATTGACCACTCCGTGACCGTTGACCATTTCGGTGATGACGATGCCTTTGGCGAGAACGTCCGTCTGGAGATGGAGCGTAACCACGAACGTTATGTTTTCCTGAAGTGGGGCCAGCAGGCATTCAGCCGCTTTAGCGTGGTTCCACCGGGCACGGGTATTTGCCACCAGGTTAACCTTGAGTATCTTGGTAAAGCCGTCTGGAGCGAATTACAGGACAAAGAGTGGGTGGCTTATCCGGATACGCTGGTGGGTACAGATTCCCACACCACCATGATTAACGGCCTCGGCGTGCTGGGCTGGGGTGTCGGCGGAATCGAAGCGGAAGCCGCCATGCTCGGTCAGCCGGTCTCCATGCTGATTCCGGATGTCGTGGGCTTTAAGCTGACAGGAAAACTGTCAGAAGGCATTACCGCGACCGATTTGGTACTCACCGTTACCCAGATGCTGCGTAAGCATGGGGTGGTGGGTAAATTTGTTGAGTTCTACGGGGACGGGCTGGATTCGCTGCCCCTGGCTGACCGGGCGACCATTGCCAACATGGCACCAGAATATGGCGCAACCTGTGGCTTTTTCCCAATTGATGACGTCACGCTGGAGTACATGCGTCTGAGCGGACGCAGCGAAGAGCAGGTGGCGCTGGTAGAGGCCTATACCAAAGCGCAGGGCATGTGGCGCAATCCGGGCGATGAACCGGTATTTACCAGTACGCTTGAGCTTGATATGGGCAGCGTTGAGGCAAGCCTAGCCGGGCCAAAACGTCCGCAGGATCGCGTCGCGTTGACAGACGTGCCGAAAGCCTTTGCCGCCAGCAATGAGCTGGAAGTCAACGTGGCGAAGAAAGACCATCGTCCCATCGACTATGTATTGAACGGCCATCAATATCAACTTCCGGACGGGGCGGTTGTGATTGCCGCCATCACATCCTGTACCAACACCTCAAACCCCAGTGTTTTAATGGCGGCCGGTCTGCTGGCGAAAAAAGCGGTTGAACTGGGTCTGAAACCTCAACCGTGGGTCAAAGCCTCGCTGGCGCCGGGCTCCAAAGTGGTTTCGGATTACCTGGCGCAGGCTAAGCTGACGCCTTATCTTGATGAGCTGGGCTTTAACCTCGTGGGGTATGGCTGTACGACCTGCATTGGTAACTCCGGTCCGCTGCCTGAGCCCATTGAAACGGCGATCAAGCAGGGCGATTTGACGGTAGGCGCCGTTCTTTCCGGCAACCGTAACTTTGAAGGGCGTATTCATCCACTGGTGAAAACCAACTGGCTTGCTTCGCCGCCGCTGGTGGTGGCCTATGCGCTGGCCGGGAACATGAACATTAACCTGGTGACCGATCCGATTGGTCACGACCGCAAGAACGATCCCGTCTACCTGAAAGATATCTGGCCGTCCTCGCGTGAAATTGCGATGGCCGTTGAAAAGGTCTCTACCGAGATGTTCCGCAAAGAGTATGCGGAGGTCTTCGAAGGCACGCCGGAATGGAAAACCATCAATGTCGTGGGGTCGGACACCTATGACTGGCAGGATGACTCGACCTATATTCGTCTGTCTCCGTTCTTTGATGAGATGCTCGCCGAGCCTGCGCCGCTTAAAGATATTCATGGGGCGCGCATCCTGGCCATGCTGGGGGATTCTGTCACCACTGACCATATCTCTCCGGCGGGGAGTATCAAAGCCGACAGCCCGGCGGGCCGTTATTTGCAAAGCCGTGGAGTGGAGCGCCGCGATTTTAACTCCTACGGTTCGCGCCGCGGTAACCATGAAGTCATGATGCGGGGCACGTTTGCCAACATTCGCATTCGTAATGAAATGGTTCCGGGGGTGGAAGGGGGGATGACGCGCCATCTGCCGGGGACGGACGTCGTGTCGATTTACGATGCAGCCGTGAAATATCAACAGGAAGGTACGCCGCTTGCGGTGATTGCCGGGAAAGAGTACGGTTCCGGTTCCAGCCGTGACTGGGCGGCGAAAGGGCCGCGGCTGCTGGGCGTTCGTGTGGTGATCGCCGAGTCGTTTGAACGTATTCACCGCTCGAACCTCATCGGCATGGGGATCCTGCCGCTTGAGTTCCCGCAGGGCGTAACCCGTAAAACGCTGGGGCTGACCGGAGAAGAGCAGATTGATATTAGTGGTCTGCAAAACCTGCAGCCGGGTAAAACGGTGCCGGTTAAGCTGACGCGAGCTGACGGGAAGACGGAGGTACTGGACTGCCGGTGCCGTATTGATACGGCAACCGAATTGACCTACTACCAGAACGACGGCATTTTACACTATGTGATTCGTAAGATGCTCGATTGATAAAAAAGCCCGGCGCTTATGCCGGGCTTTTTACTTTCACTCTTTCAGCAGATGGCCCATCTTGGCGGCTTTAGTATCAAGATAGTGGGCATTTTTCGGGTTGCGGCCAACAATCAGCGGCACACGTTCGACAATGTTGATTCCCGCTTCGGTGAGGATTTCCACTTTTTTCGGGTTGTTCGTCAGCAGACGAACCTCGTCGACGCCCAGCAGCTTGAACATGTCCGCACACAGGGTGAAGTCACGTTCATCGGCGGCAAAACCGAGCTGATGGTTGGCTTCTACCGTATCGTAGCCCTGGTCCTGCAGCGCGTATGCGCGGATTTTATTCAGCAGGCCAATATTACGGCCTTCCTGACGGTGATAGAGCAACACACCGCGGCCTTCTTCGGCAATATGAGAAAGGGCAGCTTCCAGCTGGAAACCGCAATCACAGCGCAGGCTGAACAACGCATCGCCGGTCAGACACTCCGAATGGACGCGGGACAGCACCGGCGTCTGCCCTGAAATATCGCCGTAGACCAGCGCAACATGATCCTGTCCGGTTGCCAGTTCTTCAAACCCCACCATCAGGAAATCGCCCCATGGGGTTGGCAGTTTGGCTTCTGCCACACGTTTAAGCTGCATGTGATTCTCCAGAGTAGGCTGACACGTTTCGTGTCTTGCGCCTGTTTTACTTTCTGTATCTGTTCATTTTGCCACAAGCTCAGCACGTTCGCCTAATGGGCACCATGCTATATGAACGTTAAACGCACGATCCGACATCTCCACCCATCGGATGAATTTCAGTTATGATTGTGAGGCTTAGCGTAAAAGGAGAAGACATGCTTTCAATCGCCAGACGTACGGCAGCAGGCGCGGCCATTTTACTGATTATGCCTTTGACCGTATGGGTCTCCGGCTGGATGTGGCAGCCCGGGCAGAATGCCACGTGGCTGAAAACGTTGTACTGGGTAACGGAGACGGTCACGCAACCGTGGGGAATTATCACCCATATCATTCTCTGTGGCTGGTTCCTGTGGTGCCTGCGTTTTCGTCTGCGCGCGGCGCTGATGCTCTTTGCTATCCTGGGTGGCGCGATTGTTATTGGTCAGGGCGTTAAGTCCTGGGTGAAAGACCATGTTCAGGAGCCACGACCGTTTGTCGTCTGGCTGGAAAAAACACACCATATTCCGGTAGATGAGTTCTACAATTTAAAGCGTAAAGATCGCGGTGCGCTGGTGAAAGAACAGCTTACGGAACAGCAGGATATTCCGAAGTTCTTGCGTAAACATTGGCAAAAAGAGACGGGCTTCGCGTTTCCTTCCGGCCACACGATGTTTGCGGCCAGCTGGGCGCTGTTGGCTGTTGGGCTGCTTTGGCCACGACGTCGAACGGTTACCATCGGGATATTACTGATCTGGGCAACGGGAGTGATGGGCAGCCGCTTGCTGCTGGGGATGCACTGGCCACGGGACCTGGTGGTCGCTACGCTGATCTCATGGCTGCTGGTGACGCTGGCAACCTGGCTTGCAGAACGACTCTGTGGCCCGCTTACGCCACCGCCTGAAGAGAAAGAAGAAATCGCCGAAAGGGAGCAAAGCGACGCCTGACGGTTGATATTGCGCATTTCGCCCATAAATCCATGACGTGTGCGTCACTTTTTCCGTTTCGCGCCCGTCGCTAAAATGGTAGTTTATAAGGCTGATTGCGGTAAGTTGAACACACTTTATTCGCTTGAACCACATAACGGGAAGTAATGTGAAATATTTACTCATTTTCTTACTGGTATTGGCGATTTTTGTCATTTCAGTCACATTGGGTGCACAAAACGATCAACAGGTGACGTTTAACTATCTGCTGGCGCAGGGCGAGTATCGCGTATCAAGTCTGCTTGCGGTCTTGTTTGCCGCAGGCTTTGCCATTGGCTGGCTGGTTTGCGGTCTGTTCTGGCTGAAAGTCCGTGTTTCTCTTGCACGCGCTGAACGTAAAATTAAACGACTTGAGCATAACATTGCGCCTGCGTCCGACATTCCGGAAAGCTCTGGTGTGCCGGTCGTAAAGGAATAATCGACGATGCTGGAGTTGTTGTTTCTGCTTTTGCCTGTAGCCGCTGCCTATGGCTGGTATATGGGCCGCAGAAGTGCGCAACAAACAAAGCAGGATGAGGCTAACCGTCTCTCTCGCGACTACGTTGCGGGGGTGAACTTCCTCCTGAGTAATCAGCAGGACAAAGCGGTAGACCTGTTCCTCGATATGCTGAAAGAGGATACGGGGACCGTCGAAGCCCATCTCACGCTCGGTAACCTGTTCCGCTCGCGTGGCGAGGTTGACCGTGCCATCCGTATCCACCAGACCCTTATGGAAAGCGCCTCGCTGACCTACGATCAACGTCTCCTCGCGGTCCAGCAGCTGGGGCGCGATTACATGGCTGCCGGGCTGTACGACCGCGCTGAAGATATGTTCTCGCAGCTGATTGATGAAACGGATTTCCGTATCGGTGCGTTGCAGCAATTACTGCAAATTTATCAGGCCACCAGCGAATGGCAAAAAGCCATTGATACTGCCGAGCGGCTGGTGAAGCTGGGTAAAGATAAGCAGCGTGTTGAGATAGCCCATTTCTACTGTGAACTTGCCCTTCAGCAGATGGGCAACGACGACATGGACAAAGCCATGGCGTTGCTGAAGAAAGGTGCAGCAGCAGATCGCAATAGCGCGCGTATCTCTATCATGATGGGACGCGTTTTTATGGCGAGTGGCGATTACGCCAAAGCCGTTGAAAGCCTGCTTCGGGTGATTGACCAGGACAAAGAGCTGGTCAGTGAAACGCTGGAGATGCTGCAAACCTGCTATCAACAGCTGGGTAAGCAGGAAGAGTGGGTAGCATTCCTGCGCCGTTGCGTGGAAGAGAATACCGGCGCGACCGCAGAGCTGATGCTCTCAGACGTGGTTGAGCAGTACGAAGGGTCCGACACCGCGCAGGTGTATATTACCCGTCAGCTACAGCGTCATCCGACGATGCGGGTATTCCATAAGCTGATGGATTACCACCTGAACGACGCAGAAGAAGGGCGAGCCAAAGAGAGCCTGATGGTGCTGCGCGACATGGTCGGCGAGCAGGTGCGGAGTAAACCGCGCTACCGTTGCCAGAAGTGTGGTTTTACCGCGTATACGCTTTACTGGCATTGTCCTTCCTGCCGAGCCTGGTCCACCATCAAGCCAATCCGTGGTCTTGACGGCCAGTAATTTTTTTAAAACACCCCATTTTAGTTACAACATACTGATGGTTTATACCCCTTCCTTAACACCGTGCGGTGTGCCAGCCTGGCAGGGGCGCAAATGGATTCTGTCAATTTGCGGCGGCGGCAGGTAGAATGCTGGCCGTTTATCTGTTCCGCGCCGCTGCGCGCCCATAGACGAAAAGGGCTGGTCATGACGTCTGTTACTTCCTCCACTTCCCACGTTATTACGGATTCTCCTGTTGTTGTCGCGCTTGATTACAATAAGCGTGACGCTGCACTGGCCTTTGTCGACGGTATCGATCCTCGCGATTGCCGTCTGAAAGTTGGTAAAGAGATGTTCACGCTGTTTGGACCGCAAATCGTCCGCGATCTGCAGCAGCGTGGTTTCGATGTCTTCCTCGATCTCAAGTTCCATGACATCCCGAATACCACGGCGCACGCCGTTGCCGCCGCCGCAGAGCTGGGTGTATGGATGGTCAACGTCCATGCGTCGGGCGGGGCGAGAATGATGACTGCCGCCCGTGAAGCCCTCCTGCCGTTCGGGAAAGATGCGCCATTGCTGATTGCGGTGACCGTATTGACCAGTATGGACGAAAGTGATTTACGCGATCTTGGCGTGACATTGTCACCTGCCGAACATGCCGAGCGTCTTGCGCGTCTGACGCAGAACTGCGGGCTGGATGGCGTCGTCTGCTCCGCACAGGAAGCGGTGCGCTTCAAATCAGAACTGGGCAAAGATTTTAAACTGGTCACGCCGGGTATTCGTCCGGCTGGCAGCGACGTGGGCGATCAGCGCCGTATTATGACGCCTGAGCAGGCGCTGGCTGCTGGTGTGGATTATATGGTTATCGGGCGGCCAGTAACGCAGTCTGCTAACCCGGCAGAGACGCTTAAGGCAATCAACGCATCACTGAAAAAGGGGGCGTAATGACCGATTCCAACAGTCGTCTGGTCTACTCAACGGAGGGCGGGCGCATAGATGAGCCTAAAACGAAAGTTGAACGTCCGAAGGGCGACGGTATTGTGCGTATCCAGCGTCAAACCAGTGGACGAAAAGGGAAAGGGGTTTGCCTTATCTCAGGAATTGACCAGGATGATGCTGAGCTAACAAAACTGGCGGCTGAGTTGAAAAAGAAATGTGGCTGCGGTGGTGCCGTGAAAGACGGCATTATCGAAATTCAGGGTGATAAACGCGATTTAATTAAATCGCTGCTTGAAGCAAAAGGCATGAAAGTCAAACTGGCAGGCGGTTAAAATAAATGAGCCACGGCAAATGCCGTGGCTCGTGATATATACGTGCGTAAGTCAGACCTGAAATGCGACGCTAAATCGCGATGTCGGGAAGGCTTATAAAATAGTTATTTGCCAACCTGGTGACCGATAATACCACCGACAGCAGCGCCACCCAATGTACCCAGCGTGCTACCATCTGTTAAGACTGCACCACCGAGTGCACCTGCACCGGCACCAATGGCGGTGTTACGGTCACGTTTAGACCAGTTAGAGCATGCGCTCAGGGACATTGCTACAGTGATTGCCAGAACAGCGGCGGCTAATTTTTTGCTGGTTAAGGTCATAATACTTTCTCCTGAATTATCGATTCACGGAAAGAGGTACACGTTAAGTATAGACAAAACGAATACCTAATTCTTTTTTCCGTGAAAGCTGGTCGCGCAGGCGTTACGTAATCACGCAAGTGATAGTCACTTCCTGTTATATCGCTAACATTAATTTTACGACTTTAATGCGGGTTAAACAGGTAAAAACTCTTAAAGGGGGGTTAGGAATCGTCTCAGACGAAGGGATATGCAGGCGCCCGAATGACGGGCGCGAAATGGACTCAGGCGGACGTTTTAATAATATCGACAATCAGACCGTCTTCTTCCAGCTTATTACGATGCTCGTCACTTAACCGTTCGTCGGTAATGACGCGACTGAAGCGTGAGACGGGACCCATTGTGTAAGGATGGACGGCGCCAAATTTGGAACTGTCAGTGAGCACAATGGCTTCACACTCTTTTTCCAGTACGGCATTCACCACGTCAGTGCGCATCATATCCCGGCCGGTGAAACCTGTTTCCGGCTGCCAGCCGTCAATGCCGATAAAGGCCTTACTGAAATGCACCTGCTGAACATATTGCCGGGTCAGCGGGCCCACCATGCTTTCACTTTTCTTTTGGTAAATGCCACCCAGCAAAATGACCTCACAGCGCGTCTCTTTGAGTAAATGGGCGATATAGCTGCTGACAGTGATGATAGTCACGTCTTTTTGTTCCGCGAGCGTCCGTGCCAGAAGGGCGTTGCTGCTGCCGTTTTCAATAAAGACCGTCTCGCCAGGGTTTACCAGTGATGCGGCAAACTCTGCCAGTTCACGTTTAAGCGCGTAGTTATTCATCATGCGCGTCTCAACGTCGTCGCTGTCCAGCGGCACGGCATAACCATGCGCACGGCGCAGGTAACTCTGTTTTTCCAGCAGATTAAGATCCTGACGAATGGTGACTTCGGAGACGCCGGTGGTTTTAGCGAGATCGACCACGCTTACACGCCCCTGATCGATGACCATCTGCAAAATGAGTTGTTGTCGGGAATTCATAGCATCCATTTAATAAAGCGAAACGAGGTCGGAAACGGTGGGATTACACTTCCCACGGCGCTTTTGGCTGTTTGTTTTCGGGGGCGTTGTCAGCGCCATTCTGAGCAAGAAGTTCAGACTTCAGGATCTCGAGATTACGGATCGCAGAGTGATAATCACCCGCCACCAGAATATCCAGCACGGTATCAATACGTTGTGCTACAGCTTGTGGATCAATAGTAGACATAATCTCTCCCCGGGAGCGAAAAGTGAATAATTTCAATGATGCAGAAAATGGGGTCAAAAGAGAAGGGAAAAAATGCAATAACGAAATTACATAAATGAAAGTGATAAATTTATTCCCCCTCATATAGCAGGCTTAATCGGTGGATTAGTCTAAAACTGCGCGCAAGGCGCTTTTTTATATGAGGAATTGGACTATGACAGTTATCAATCAGCCTACCTGTACACTGTTTACCGATACTGAACGTTTCACGCAGCTCTCAGGGTATTACGAGGCGGAGCGACGCACCGTCTGGATGATGCTGCGGGCTCAGCCGCGTCCTTGCTTCAACCATGCCTTAATTGAGGAGATCATGAACCTTTCCTGGCTGGTCCGTCAGTCGGGTTTTGCGGTCGATTTTTGGGTTACCGGCTCGCTTGTTCCTGAAATGTACAACGTGGGAGGGGACTTGCAGTTCTTCGTCGAGTGCATTCAGAACGGGCGGCGTGAAGCGTTACGGGCCTATGCCCGCGCCTGTGTTGATTGCGTCCATGCGGCATCAAGAGGGTTTGATACGGGGGCCATCACGCTGGCAATGGTCGAAGGCAGCGCATTAGGCGGCGGATTTGAGGCAGCGCTGGCGCACCATTTTGTCCTGGCTCAGCGTGATGCCCGGTTAGGTTTCCCGGAAATTGCCTTTAATCTGTTCCCGGGGATGGGGGGGTATTCTCTGGTCGCACGACGTTCAGGCATGAAGCTGGCGGAGGAGCTCATCTACAAAGGGGAATCCCATACGGCAGAATGGTACGAACAGCACGGGCTGGTGGATGTGCTGTATGAACCCGGGCAAAGCTACGTCTCGGTCAGGACCTTCATCGACACATTGCGGCCAAAACTGAACGGCGTAAGAGCCATGCTGCGTGCTCGTACGCGCGTTCTTCAGTTGCCACGCAGTGAGCTGATGGATATTACCGAAGACTGGGTCGATGCCGCATTCTGCCTTGAGCCGAAAGATATAGCCTACATGGAGCGTCTGGTGATGCTGCAAAACCGCCATCATGCGGCGGGCTTACGCAAGGCCAGCTAGCGCTGTTGTCGCGCCTGATAGCGTTTTAGCCATCGCTCGAATGCGGCAGCGGGCATCGGCTTAGCAAAAAGGAAACCCTGCCGTTCGTTGACGCCATTCTTAGTCAGAAAGGCGTCTTCTTTTGCATTCTCCACCCCCTCGGCGATCACCTGCAGATTCAGGGCCTGTGCCACTGCGACAATGGCGCGTACCAGAGACTGAGAGATGGACTGCTTATGAATATCTCTGACAAAAGATTGATCGAGTTTAATGGCGTCAATAGGAAAACGCGCCAGCTGGGAAAGGGAAGAGTAGCCCGTACCAAAGTCATCCAGATGTATTTGTGCCCCGAGTCGGCTGAATTGCTGGATCACCGAAAGCGCCAGCTCTTCGTTTTCGATGAGACAGCTCTCTGTTAACTCGACGTCGATAGGGCAGTACTCAAAATGCAGATCCTTAAGCGCCTGCTTTAAATCGCTGAAAATCGTCTGGTCGGCAAGCTGACGTGCAGAGACGTTCACGGCCACGCGCAGGTTAATCCCCTTGTCACGCCATTTCGCCACCTGACGAACCACGTCGAGCATCACCCAGCGCCCCAGTGGCACAATCAAACCGGACTCTTCGGCATAAGAGATAAATTCCAGCGGTGGGATCAAGCCGCGCTCCGGCGACTGCCAGCGGACCAGCGCCTCAAGACTTCTGACCTCACCGCGCCAGGTCATTTTAGGCTGGTAGTGAATCAGAAGCTGATCGTTATCCAGCGCTTTACGCAGATTGGTGTCCAGCCAAAGATACTCAAATACGCGCTGGTTCATTTCAGGGGAGAAGACGCAGAACTTACCCCTGCCATTTTCCTTGGCGGTGTACATGGCCGTATCGGCATTGCGAATCACACTTTCCCGATCGTTCCCGTGCTGCGGCGCGAGGGCGATCCCCAAAGAACAGCCGGTATATATCTCAATCAGCCCGATTCTGAACGGCTGGCGCAGGCGGGTCAGAATGCGCGACGCCATCGCTTCCAGCGAGCCCTGAGACGTATTCGTGGCCATCACGATAAACTCATCGCCGCCGAGCCGGGCCAGGACCTGCCCCTCGTCAAGGCAACTCAGAATGGCGAGTGCAACCGCCTGTAAGAGCTGATCGCCAAACATATGCCCGTAGGCATCGTTGACCTTTTTGAAGTTATCCAGGTCAAGATACACCACGCCAACCTGCGTTTCGCCCCGATGGTTGATGGCGTCTGAGATCTGTTCGTGGATGGCATTGCGGTTGGGTAAACCGGTGATGGTATCGGTATTGGCCAGCACGCGCAGGCGCTCCTGCGCCCGACGTTCCTCGGTAATGTCGGTGCCGGAGCAAATAAGAAATATTTCGTTTTTACCGCTGCCGCTGTGAACGAATTTGTTTCTGAACAGAAACAAGCGTTGTCCTTTCCGCGTCTTGATCCAGCGTTCAACTTCGTAGGAGCTGCCGTTACGGAAGAAACCGGTGATATTTCGCTTCGAGGCTGCCGCCTCGCTGCGACTCATAAACAATTTGAACACGTTCTGACCGATCACTTCCTGCTCTTTCAGACCGGTATACTCTTCGCTCAGGCGATTAAAACGCTGAATATTGCCGTGCTGATCGAGAATTACAATGACGGAATTCGCTTCCGAAACCACCTGTTCCGCGAAGGAGAGTCCTTGAGCGAGATCGCGTGCTACGGAGGGGGTATCGTTCCAGGCCGATGCCGTGCCGGCCCACTCGTTTCGGGTGATTTTGCGGCCGACAAGATGCACGGGAACCTCTTCGCCATACAGGGAGAGGTTCATTGAAATGCTGGAGGTAATTACCGTTAACTGGCGGATCAACGTGGCTTGTTCATCGTCCAGCGTCACCACCTGAGTCGCATCGGCATTTTCGCTGGCGGCAAGGTGCAGAGCGTTGCTGTCTGCCGACAATCGCCACCACGGACTGTGAGTACCCATGTAACGAAACAGCAAATTCTGCTCAAGATCGTCGATCATGATTTCTCCCGCTGCTACTCATTAGCGCACAAATTATTCATTTGCAGTCGACTTTTCCGTTGTGAAACAGCGGTAAAACCGAAGTGAACGTATTGTTTTTCCCTGCTTTCTTATAATAAAACGAGTCTGCCAAAAAAGAATACTGAGCATCCAGCTATTCAGGTGACCGAATATGACGGCACTCTTTTACTGTAGATAATTATGGCCATTTTGGGCGGGGGGAATCGGAAAATAGTCAGAAAAAATGATGAATTTGTGGGGCGGGTTAAAAAGAAAAATTGTCGGCCTTCCCGAACGGAAATGGCCGACAATTTAGCGGGTTATCAGACAGCTGGTCGCGCGATAATACTGCGGGTTTCCATGCGGACTTCAGCGATAGTTACGTCAATCACCTCAGTGACTTTGTAAACTGTTTCACCTTTAATCTGCACGGTGCCACTTTCCTGGCTACAGACCAGTTCGTCACGAACGGCATGCAGGAATGGGGCAGGGATAAAGGCGACAGCACCGTTATCCACCAGACGGACACGCATCCCGCCGCGGCTGATATCAATAATCTCCGCAGCGAAGCGGGTGTCGGTTCCGGCCTTATCCTGCAGGAAACGCGCGTACAGCCAGTCTCCAACGTCACGTTCCGCCATGCGGTTCAGACGGCGACGCTCTGCCATCTGCACGGTCGTGTCGTCCTGAGGGCGTGCAATCGTTTCGCCTTTGATAATCGCTTTCAGCAGACGGTGGTTAACCATGTCGCCATATTTACGAATTGGGGATGTCCAGGTGGCGTAAGCTTCCAGACCGAGGCCGAAGTGCGGGCCTGGTTCGGTGCTGATTTCAGCGAAGGACTGGAAGCGGCGAATACGGCTATCAAGGAAACCGGATGGCTGTGCGTCCAGCTCGCGGCGAAGCTTGCAGAATCCTGGCAGCGTCAGGACTTCTTCCGGATCAACATGCACATCGTGATTCTTCAGCAGGGCCGCCAGCGCTTCGGTATTGGCCGGATCGAATCCGGTGTGAACGTTGTAAATACCAAAGCCCAGCTTGTCGCGCAGCACGCGTGCGGCGCAAATGTTGGCGGAAATCATCGCTTCTTCGACGATGCGGTTAGCAATGCGTCGCGGCTCGGCCACGATATCCAGCACTTCGCCTTTCTCACCGAGAACAAAACGGTAGTCCGGACGATCTTTGAACACCAGGGCGTGGGTTGTACGCCATTCGCCACGCTTCAGGCAAATACGGTGCAGCAGACGAATCTGCGCCGCAATGGCATCAGATTCAGGTTTCCAGCTGCCGGTGTTTTCCAGCCAGTCAGAGACATTGTCATAGGCCAGCTTGGCTTTGGATTCGATGGTGGCGGCAAAGAATTCGATATCGTCTTCAATCGTCCCATCCGCGGCGATGGTCATGCGGCAGGCGAGAGCCGGGCGCACTTCATTTGGGCGCAGCGAGCAGAGATCGTCTGACAGTTCGCGCGGCAGCATCGGGATGTTAAAGCCTGGCAGGTAGTTGGTAAACGCACGGATTTTGGCCGTTTCGTCCAGTTTACTGCCTTGTGCAATCCAGGCGGTAGGATCGGCAATGGCGACGGTCAGATGCAGTTTGCCATCGGCGCTCTCTTCAGCGTAGAGCGCATCGTCCATATCTTCTGTGCTGGCGCTGTCGATGGTGACAAATTCCAGCGCAGTGAGATCGCGGCGCGTCAAACCTTCGTCCTGCATTTCAGTCGCCACGCCGTTCGGCGCTTCTTTTTCAAGATTATGGCGCGCCAGCGTGACCCACCACGGGACGAAATGGTCATCGCCAAAGGTGATGAACTGCGTCAGCTCTGCATAGAAACCACGGTCGCCTTTCAGAGGATGACGGCGCATTTCTGCTACGGCCCAGTCACCTTCTTTAAAATCATGCTCAACGCCGCGGGCGGCCCGGCAGGGAATGGCATCTTTCAACAGGGGATGATCCGGCACGATAGAAAGACGATCGTCTTTTCGCTGAACCTTACCGACAAAGCGGGTCAGGAACGGTTCAATCAGTTCTTCCGGCTCAGCGGATTCACGTTCCTTCTCTGTATGAATGACGGCCATGACGCGATCGCCATGCATCACTTTCTTCATCTGCGGTGGCGGAATGAAGTAGCTTTTCTGCGCGTCAACTTCAAGGAAGCCAAAGCCCTTTTCCGTGGCTTTCACGACCCCTTCTGCACGCGGCGTCTGGGAATGCAGTTGCTGTTTAAGCTGCGCTAGCAGCGGGTTGTCCTGAAACATAATGTTCTATTTTCGTAGCCATTGAGCGGCTGACAGTTTTACGCGATTCTCACTTCTACAGCAAGCGGTCTTTGGGGAATGCGTGTGGTTATTCCGCTTTGCCAGCCGCGACTTTTAGTCGATTAAGCCAGCCCTCAAACGCGCTTTGAGACAGGCGGTTGATCGCCTGGGCAACAGTCAGTCCTTCTTCCATGAGTGGGGTAAACTGCGCGGCACTGAAGCGGTCCGGCGAGCGTGTCAGCAAGTCGACTGCTGCCAAAAGCGACGGCGGGGAAAGCGCACTCTCTTCCCGGCTGTTTATCAGGATCTCTCCCGTCAGGTCGAGCAAGGTCGGTTCATGGCACAGGACGGGTGTCAGCGCCTCAAGCGCAGGTTCTGCCTGCCAGCGGGAGAGGGACTCAAGCTGATGCGCACTCGCATAGCGAAGCTCGACTACGGGAAGAAGCGTCACCCACGCACCGGCGCACGCTGGCAGAGCGTGCGGCTGAATATGATGGCCCGGCAACCAGCGAACGGGATGGCCAAGCAGAGCCTGAAAGACCGCCACCACGCGCGCCTGAAAACCGATAAAGCCGATGATCTGGTTAATCACCACAATGTCATAGATGGAGAGACCCACCTCATCAAGCTGGTTTCGCGCCTTGTCGTCAATGACATCCGGTGAGCTGGCGAGCTGACGGGCATACTGCGTGATTTGCGCCAGCCGCCGGTTACTTTCGCGGGAGGAGTCAGGACCCGGCAGCGGCGCAAGAAGGGCGGCGTAATGGTTGCATAGCCGCTGAACGCCACAGGCCTGCGCAACCGTCAACGCGGTACTTAACCGGTCATAGGCGCTGAGCGTTCGCAGACGATTGACGGGAAGTGAGAGGGGAAACAGCTGATGGCATAAGGCTCTGGCAGGGGCAAGCCAGCCGGTACAGGCGGCGACAATCTCATCGGGCAGGGCTAAATCGAGCAAAAAACGATCGTCAACGTTAGCGGCTTCGGGCACCAGGGGCAGCGCATCCGACTGCGCGTGGTTTGACTGGGTTTCGTGATACCAGTGGCCTTTGCCGGAAAAACGGCGTTGTTCCATGGGCGTTCCTTGATCTCAAAATGGCGATCAATATCCTGGCGTAACGCAGATAAAGGGAAAAATATTGTTAGGTGATAACAAATAGCAGAACGGAATAACGAGGGGATGGTGCGGGGGAAAACTCTCTTCCCGTGCGGGAAGAGAGTCTGAGCTTATTTAATTTCCAGCTCGTTCATTGCAGCGATGTTGAAGCCGCCGTCAACGTGAACCACTTCGCCGGAGATACCTGCGGACAGGTCAGAGCACAGGAATGCAGCAGAGTTACCCACATCCTCAATGGTAACAGTACGACGAATCGGGGTAACCGCTTCGCAGTGTGCCAGCATTTTACGGAAATCTTTGATGCCGGATGCCGCCAGGGTGCGGATAGGACCCGCGGAGATGGCGTTAACACGCACACCTTCAGGACCCATTGCGTTCGCCATATAGCGTACGTTGGCTTCCAGAGACGCTTTAGCCAGACCCATCACGTTGTAGTTAGGGATAGCACGTTCCGCGCCCAGGTAGGACAGGGTCAGCAGCGCTGCGCCCGGGTTCAGCATCGCGCGGCAAGATTTAGCCATCGCAACGAAGCTGTAGGAGCTGATGTCGTGAGCGATTTTAAAGCCATCACGGGTAACCGCGTTCACATAGTCACCGTCCAGCTGGTCGCCAGGCGCGAAGCCGATGGAGTGAACGAAACCGTCGAATTTCGGCCATGCTTTTGCCAGCTCAGCAAACATGCCATCGATGCTTTCATCTTGTGCAACGTCACATTCCAGAACGATGCTGGAACCCAGCTGCGCGGCAAACTCTTCAACACGGCCTTTCAGCTTGTCGTTCTGGTAGGTGAACGCCAGCTCAGCGCCTTCGCGATGCATTGCCTGTGCGATGCCGTATGCGATGGACAGTTTGCTGGCAACGCCAGTCACCAGAATGCGCTTACCGGAAAGAAAACCCATAGCTTTAATCCTTATATTCATTGCTTATTTTGCCTTGTAATTCATAGCGTTACAGGCAGTATTTCAAAATCATTCGAAATTAGCTCGAAATTATAGCCCACTCACAGCCCCTTGTGTCACGATATTTCTCGCCGATCGCCAAAGACGAATGCCCCAGAAGGTGAGGCGTGGGTTCAAAATTTCAGCATTCGTCCAGTATATCACCCGGCAGCAGCTTCGCCTCATCCAACCAGCGTGGATGCGCGATCCCTCACGACAGTGACCCTTTCCTGGCGCTTTCTATGAAACGCGCGATGACAATAAAGAAAACCGGGACGAAGAAGATCGCGAGAAGCGTACCGCTAATCATGCCGCCAAAGACGCCGGTGCCGATGGCGTGTTGTGTGCTGTCACTTGCGCCACTGGCCAGCATTAAGGGAACCACTCCCAACGTAAAGGCTAACGATGTCATCAAAATAGGGCGCAGGCGCTGGCTTGCGGCCTGTATCGTTGCCGCCACCAGAGGGTTTCCTTCACGATGCAACTGTCTGGCAAACTCCACAATCAATATGGCGTTCTTGGCAGACAGGCCTATCAGGGTGATAAGGCCGACCTTGAAGAAAACATCATTCGTCATGCCGGCAACAGACACGGCCATGACTGCACCGATCAGTCCCAATGGCACCACCAGCATGACGGCAAAAGGTATTGACCAGCTCTCATACAGGGCAGCGAGCACCATAAACACCACCAGAATCGACAGGGCGATCAGACCCGGGAGCTGCGACTGGGATTTTATTTCCTGCAATGAGCTCCCGGCCCATTCTCCCGCCAAGCCCTGAGGTAAATCCCTGGACAAATTCTCCATAACTTTCATTGCGGTACCGCTGGATTCACCTGTGGCCGCACTGCCGGTAATGCGGATAGCAGAATACCCCTGATAACGCGTTAGTTGCTGCGGTGCAACGTTCCAGGAGAGCGTCGCAAACGTTGACACTGGCACCCTCTGCCCCTGGCGGTTTTTAACGGATAATTTCAGGATCTGCTCAGGTTGCATTCGGTAAGGCGCATCGGCCTGGATAATCACCTGCTGAACACGCCCATTGTTCGTGTAGTCATTAACGTAGTTTGAACCCATGGTGACGGAGAGCGTCTGGTTGATTTCATCAAATGAGACGCCCAGAGCTTCCGCTTTTTCCCGGTCAATCTGAAGCGCCAGGCTAGTGCCTTCCGGCAGGCCGTCGATATACACGCCACTCAGTTCAGGGCGTTGATTCGCTTTCAGCACCAGCGCATCGGCCGCCTGCTTTAACGCCTCGTAGCCCAGTCCCGTTCTGTCCTGCACGTACCAGGTGAAGCCCGACGAGGTGCCCATATCCGAAATGGCAGGCGGGAGCAGGCTCATCGTTACGGCATCAGAGACGTTTGCCATACTGGCCTGCATATGGTCGGCTTCATCCTCGGCTGTAGAGCCGTGCCTTTCTTTCCAGTCCTTCAGCGTGGTGAACGCCATGGCCGAATTCGGTCCTGATCCTGAAAACCCAAAACCCAGGATCATAATGTTGCTTTCAATATCCGGTCGGGTCGCAATTTCCTGTTCAAATGTTTTTACTACTTTCAGGGTGCGCTGCATTGTGGCATCAGAGGGAAGCTGAATAGAGGACATAAAATAGCCCTGATCTTCGTCCGGCAGAAAGGATGAGGGCAGCGAAGACAATCCAAAAAATAGCGCAGCACAAAGCGCAACATACAGAAGCAGCATTCGGCCGGTTCGTTTCAGAACCGCGCCCAGGCCGGATTCGTACCATGTTGTCAGGGTATGAAAACGGGCGTTAAAGCCTACCGCGAACCTGCCGCCACTGTGTTTTTGCGCGCTGTGGGGCTTAAGCAATGTCGCACAAAGCGCGGGAGTCAGCGTGAGGGCAAGAAATGCCGACAACAGTATGGATACCGCCATGGAAATACAAAATTGTCGATAAATAATGCCTACGGACCCTTCAGCAAAACCCATGGGTATAAAGACAGCGGTAAGTACCAGCGTGATCCCGATAATTGCCGGGGTGATTTCGGCCATGGCCTCCCGGGTAGCGTCGCGCGGAGAAAGGTTTTTTTCTTCCATCAGCCGTTCAACGTTCTCCACGACCACAATGGCGTCATCCACGATAATCCCTATCGCCAGCACCATGCCGAACATGGTCAGAATATTGATCGAGTATCCACTCAATAGCATCACTGTGAAGGTGCCCAGTAGCGCGACGGGGGCCACAATCGCGGGGATAAGCGTACAACGTATTTTTTGCAAAAACAGCAACATAACGAGGAAGACAAGGACCATCGCTTCCACAAATGTTTGCACTACCTTTATGATGGACAGCTTTACAAACGGTGCGGTATCGAAGGGAACCGTAAACCCCATTCCTTCCGGCAACACCTGAGAAAGTTCGTCGATACGTGCACGTACGCCTGACGCCGTGCTCATCGCATTGGCGCCTGGCGACAACTGGATTGCCGCAGCCGTTGCCGGCACCCCATTTTCGCGGATACCGAAAGCGTAACTTTGCAGGCCAGACTCAATCCGCGCAACGTCGGACAGTTTCAGCCTTGCGCCAGACGCATCTGCTTTAAGGGTAATGTTTCTGAAAGCCTCTACAGAAGTGAGTTGCCCTTTCACTGTGATGGGATAGGTTACGCCTTGTCCTGCAGTTGCCGGTTCGTCTCCCGTTTTCCCCGGCGAAACAAGGGCATTTTGCTGACCTACAGCGGTAAGAACATCGCTCACCGAAAGCCCGTAACTTTGCAGCTGCATGGGATCCAGCCAGATGCGCAGCGCTTTTTCGCCACCAAACAGCTGAACTTTTCCGACTCCCGGCACACGGCGTAGTTCGTCGCTGACGTTGCGGGCAAAATAATCGCTTAAATCCGCCTCTTCAAATTTGCCGGTTGTGGACTTCAACCCCACCATCATTAAAAATTCGGAATTGGCCGCCTCGACGTTGATGCCATTTTGCCTGACCGCCTGCGGCAAACGTGGCTCTACAATCTTGATCTGGTTTTGAAGATCCATCTGTGCCAGCTTAATGTCTGTGCCGGGCTTAAAGGTCACGGTAATAGATGCAGAACCGGTTGTGTCGCTGGATGATTCGAAATAGAGCAAATTATCCACGCCCGATATTTCACGCTCGATGAGCGACACCACGGACGTATTCATGATATCGGGGCTGGCCCCCGGATAAGTGACAGAAATAATGATCCCCGGCGGTGCCACCGCCGGATACTGCGCAACCGGCAACCGGGATATAGACAGGACACCCGTCAGGACAATAAAAAGCGCCACTACCCAGGCGAATACGGGGCGTTCAATAAAAAAATGAGGCATTAAATTAACGTCCAGATACGTGAATTTCGTCATCGGCTGATACGCGTTTACCGATATCCCTGAGCTGAGAAAATTTCTCAAGAAGCTGCGGGGCGTCATCGAGACTTGTCGCGAACATCCACATGTATGTCATCACGGAATAAATATGTCCGGCGGTGATGCCAGCCGATTGCGTCATCCAGATAATGGTCAGCGTAAAAAGCAGGGCAACGAGTATACCCACCCATAAATAGCCCCACGCCTCCCGGTCCGATAACGCAATGCGTAAACGTGCAAGCGTGACGTAATGGCGGTGAAGGGTGGCGGTGCCTGCCTTATGAACATAATCAACTTCTTTCTCAAGACGATTATTCAGGCGCATGAATAACCATTCATTTTTACGGGCATATTCCGAGACAAATCCCATCAGAATGATGACGATTGCACAGCACATGATGCCGGCCCAGAATTCGATAAATAACAGCATGATTGCCGCACCAAAGAGAGAACTCAGCGAGGTAATAAGCAGGGGCAAGTGCATTTCAAAGAAATCCACATACTCGCGCGAGAGTGTGACCCTGGCGGCGATAGCCGAATGGTTAAGCTGGTATTTCCGCTGTGAAAGCACAACGGAGACCGCAAGCCCGGCATAAATACGAGCAAACGTTCGTGTATCAACACTCCGTCTTGTCGCACCTATGATCCACATACAGAGCACCATCAGTCCGTACAGTGCGGCGTTAAGTGTCTTACCCGCAAGAATGGCATTAATCGCGATGCCTGCCAGAACGGGATACAGTAAAAACATCACGTTTTCAGCCACGACAAGGAAAAAAGTCACAACCAGTTTTTTCCGGTGACGTACCGCGAGTTTTTTAAGTGAGTACATAACGCCAGCTGTATCTGGAGAACGACGATTGTTATTAAGGTTATTCATTCTGGGTAACAGGTTTCAGACTCTTTAAGTGAGTGTATTTTGAGCAATAAGGGTTGGCAGGAAGTCTACAACTCGCCTGTTTAGCGGAAATGGCAGTTTTATGGAGAGAGTGTGGAGCGCAACCGTGCGGTTGTTCAAATCATTCTCATAATGAGGTACAACGGCGAACCGCAGAAAAAAAGAATTAAATAACACTCGTAGTAAAACACCAAATCGTCGAAATCTGGCGTAGCGTTCAGCAGCACAGTGAACGTAATTATGAGATATATAAAAATCACCATTAGCCAGAAGGCGATGACAAGTAATTCAGTGAATGCACCTGCTTTGTTTTGTATTATCAGAGAGACAACCGACAAAGCGATGCAACCATAAATAATGGGAGAGGAGGGCAGCGTCGCGGCAACTTTTTCATCCATTTTATGCATCAACACCAGCCAGGTATAAAGTAATCCCCACGACAGCAGCAGGAACAGCGTATATATACCGATTTTCTTAGTAGAGAAATATTTCGAAAATTCCATGTTCATTATCTCAGCCAGATTCATAAAGCCTTAAAGAGACAGGGTTAATTCTCACCGTTCTATGAAAGAAGGGTTCTGCCCGAATAGCTATTCTGGCCAGGCATTGTCGAGTCTTTATTGACTGAATGTGTAGGCTGTGTGGAGGCATGGCCGGACATTTAAATTAGTGCTGGAAATTTTCATGGCTACGGCACTTTTTCCCGGAGGCTGTGTCTTATTG
>NZ_JTLF01000244.1:0-36725 GCF_000798855.1 Enterobacter sp. ZOR0014
AGCGGTACCAGCTGAACGGATTATCGTCCCGCTCTTCCCGCACCAGGTTATTGCGGTAGTCGTAATCCCAGCGGCGAGACCAGCGGCGCGGCGACGGGCGTTGGGCATTGCCAGTGAAGACATCCCGGCGATGCAGTCGACCGAGACGGTCGTACTCGCTGCGGGTGGTCAGCAGCCCCTGAGTGCGGCTGGTCTCCCGGTGGAGTTCGTCGCGGGTAAAATCAGAGACCGACAGCTTATCGAGGGCAATGCCGAGCAGATGCCCGCTGCCGTAGTAGAACTGTTTCAGCTCGCGGCCATCGGGCAGCGTGACGGAGGTGCGGTTGCCCAGCGCGTCATACTCCCACGCCAGCTCGCCGTGTTCGCCCGCCTCGCGCGTCACGCGACCGAGCGCGTCATAGTCAAAGGCAAGCTCCTGCTCGGCCTCGGTGGTCCATGCGTCGGCTGAAAGCGCAGGATGCAGCCCGATCCGGCTTAATAGCCCGGATGGTGTGTAATGATAGCGGGTCTGGCCTTCCGGCGTGGTGCGGGCGACCAGTTGGCCGCTTGCGCTCCAGGCGAAGGCGTGGGTGATGGCCTCCGGGTGACCGGCGGCAAAGGTGCGCGCTATCGTGCGCCCGCAGGCGTCGTAGCAATACTGCGAGGCCACGCCATCAAGCCCTGTCTCTTCCAGAAGCAGCGAGTCCGCGCCCCAGCGGAACCGGTACGCTTCGCCGTTTTCGTTTTCCAGGGCAACCAGACGCCCGCGGCTGTCCCAGCGGCGGCGCACCTCTTCCCCCTGAGTATTGCGGGTGGCGGTTAAGCGCCCTGCGTCATCGTATCTGAACTCGCTTTCTTTCCCGTCAGCGCCCGCATGCTTCACCGGCAGGCCGCGCTCGTTCCATGCAAGTGACTCCGTCCAGCCTTCCGGACGATCGAGCTGTACCGGACGTCCTGCCGCGTCGTAGCGATAGCGCGTCTCTTCGCCGTCGGCGCCAGTCTCGGCCACCAGCCAGCCGAGCGGATGATAACGGTAGCGGGTAATGCGCCCGGAACAGTCCGTCGCACGTACCATCTGCCCGGCGTCGTTATACTCCTGGTAGCGGCTGTTTCCGGCGGCATCGACCTCCTCAACCACCTGACCAAACTCATCCCGGTGCAGCAGCGTGGTCTGCCCCATCGGGTCGACCACGCGCTTCAGGCCGTGATGTTCGTCGTACCAGAAACGGGTCGCGCTGCCGTCGGCTTCGATAATGGCCGCCGGAAGCGCGCGGTGCTCCAGCCAGGTGGTGGTACGGGTATTGCCATCGGCGTCGATCTCCTGCACCCGGTTGCCCATTTCGTCGTAGACAAAGGTAACGGCATTGCCGAGGGGATCGACGCGACGGGTCAGAAGTTCGTTGTCATCCCACTCGTAGCGCCAGTTTTCACCGCGCTCGTCAACGTAACGGACAATCAGATTTTGCGCGTTCCAGTAGTGCTTACGCGTCTGGCCGTCGTAGTGCTCGACGGTCGTCAGCCCGGCGGCTAAATCATAGCTAAAGCGGCACCCGTCGCCGGTGCTGGTGCGGTTTTCCACCACGCGCCAGTGGTCGAATTTTTGCCAGCGGTATTCACTTTCCAACCCACCAGGCAGGCGGTGCCAGACCATCAGGCCGCGGTCGTTATAGCGGTATTCACGCGTTACCACGCCGGAGGCATCTGTCGCGCTCGCCAGTTGGCCGCCCGCATCGTAGCGCCACTGCATCAGCGGCCAGGAACGGTTGCCGTCGAAATGACTCGCCGACGTCACGCGCTGCGGGAAACGTTCATCTTCATAGCGCAAAGTAACATCTATTGCCCGTGGCTCGTCGTGAAGACCAACCAGCCTGCCGTGCTCATCCCACGTAGTCAGCAGCGCGTTGCCGTATTCGTCGCTGAGAGATGCCAGACGCAGAACAGCAGAGTTTGCCCGGGTTGGTTTGTACAGACGCCACACCGCACCGTCGTCATCAGCTATCGCCACGTCGCCATTTTCATTACGGCGGATAATGATGCCTTCGCTGATGCTGTAAAACGCGCGGTCGACAGGCGGCAGCTCGAAGCTCAGCTCACGCCCGGTTTCGTCGAACCAGGTGGCGTTGTTTTCTTCCAGCGCCAGATAGCTGTCAAAGGGGGTTGCCCAGCCCAGCCCGAACAGCCCTTCGCGGGTAGTCAGGCTGTTATAGCTGCGCTGCCAGCGAAGCGGGAAGCGCCCCGGCAGCGAGAAATCGAGCTCATCGTCGTCATTCAGTACCTTTACGCCGGTGGCGGCGTGAACCGGATGCGAGGAGCCAAACACGGCATTCACGGCCATATCGGCCAGCATCCCGCCGCCGGCCGCCGCCAGCGCGCAGGGCATGTTTTTCAGAATCTTACCCGGACGTCCGCGTAGCAGGGAGAGCGCAATCATCCCCAGCGCCAGTCCCGGCGTTTTACCGCTTTTGATATCGCGAACCGTAAGCGTGTCGCCGCCAATGATCACGTTCGGGGAGACATCGTCGGAAATGGTGCCTTCGCAGGTGGTGCGATCTTTCGCGCGCACCGCAGGCTGTCCGTTGATAAAGACGCTTTTGGAGCCTTCCGCCAGATACTGCGGCCCGGAGTGTTTTTCGCACGCCACCTTGTCTTCTTCCAGCGGCGAGGTCCCCGCCGCGGCAGAGGCCACGCTCGGCTGCCACATTTCGCTGCCAAATTGTCCGGCGGCGGAAAGCAGCATCCCTGCGTAATCGGCAAAACTGCCCGGAGACTGCGGTTCAGGGGAAGGGGTATCCGCAGGCGTCAGCGTTCCGGCCGCGCGCGCGGCGGGGATCGCATTCGTCAGAACGTTATTCGAACCGGTGGTAATTTTGCCCGCAGGCGACGGAGGGAAAAGCGCATTGCCCAACCCTTCCGCGGCATTGCTGATATCGTCAGTGATCCCTGCCACGTTCGCCAGCACGCCGCCGATAATCCCGCTTAACAGACAGCTGGATCCAATTGCCGCCACGCCTGCTGCCGCGGCCCCCGCCCCCAGCAGTGGCGCCGCTACGGTTGCAGCAGCGCCAACCGCCGCACCGATCACCGCATAGGCGGCACCTTCCGCCACAATGCTGGTGATGTCAGCAAAAATGCTGGAGTGAATAATCTCGTCGCCCTTACGGGCCGCGTTGTTATCGCTCATGCCTTACACATTCCGGTTGTCGTTTAGCGTCAGACTTTGCTTAAGCGCGCTCCAGCGCCCCTCGTCCTCTTCGGTGAACGCTCTGAGTGCCGAGAGGGTAAAAATCATCAATACCGGTTTGCCCGGCGTCTGTACGGCCAGCTGTTTTTGCCACAGGCGTTGCCCGTTACTGTCGAAGGTGGTCTCAACTTCCAGCCCATTAATTTTTCCGTCAGGGCCGGCTTTTACATTCCGGAATTCGCTCTGAGCAATTTCGCCCATCTGAGGACGCAGCACATCCCACTGGCGGTGAAACTCTTGTTCGTAGTCACTGCCGTCCGGAATGACGCCGCGGCTGACCACCACGGATAATCCGCTTTCGTCATCGCGAATAATATTCATACTGTTATCCTGCCAGGCAGCAGGATAAAGGGAAAACGAACCTTCCTGGAGGGTGTATTTCATAAGTGAACTCGGGATGGTTAATATTGTGAGAAACAAGAAGGCCAATCCATGCTGGCCCTTTGGGCTGGCTGTTTTATTATTTACGCCATTGACCTGACTGTTCGACAAAAACCTGGTTGCCTTTGCTGACAACCAGTTTCGCGGGTGCATACGTCACGGTATAAACGATTTCGCCATTCTTGTACGTTGAGCCGATTATTTTACCTGCGGAGTCGCGCAACGTTTTTCCCCTTAAGGAGATCGTGCTGTTATCGCTTTTGCGCACGCCGAGATAAACCATCTGGGCACATTCGCTCTCGAAATGGCCGCACTTGTTTATCAAAGAAATAGCGAATTTTTCGGTTTCCAGTTTTCTGGATTCAGCGTGATGATCCGAATCGGCTTTATGTAATGTATAACGCAGCGGAGCATAATCATTGCCATGTTGAGGAGGCGTTACTAAACGCCATTCCATTTCATTCCCCTTTACTTCCAGAGCAGCCCGCCCACCTACACCGCCAAACGATGAATTGATCTCAACAGTGGCACGATTGCCAGCAATCGTACCGCTAAGATTACGCTCATCATCCTCGGGGCAATCAATGCGGTTTCCTTTCCGGGAGATATAGCAATAAGAGCCGGTGATACGGTTGCCTGACCGAGCTAACTGCAGGGTTAACGTCGAGTCGCTCCCGAACTCGCCTGCCCATACCCCGTCAAAGGCGAGTCCTGATTGGCTGTTCGATGCAAACTGCAGCGTATTGAATCTGGCAGCCCATTGCTGAATATCGGCATGAATAACCGGTCTATTATCTGAAGACTGGTAATGAATAACGTCCGACTCCGGAACCACCCAGGCCGCAAAGATTTTGCCGTCAGGATTGATGACCAGCGCTGACGCATTCTCCAGGTAGAGATCCTTTAGCCAGCCTTCAACAAACAATCCGCCACCTGTGGTGGTATGCGGTTCACCAAAGACATCAAAGTTATCAATAAAGGTCTGGTAATGCTTTCCTAGCGTCTTCCTGAGACTGTCTGTCACTTCGCTGTCGTTAACGATGCTGCTCACCGTATCAAGCTTATTGTATTGCGATAATTCAAGCGCCGATGACGTTTCAACGACGCCTGTCAATAAAGCGGTGAACAATGCGACTGCCAAATATTTTTTGGTCATAAATCACTCTGAAGTACCATTTTCGTAATTCATGGTTATTTTCACAACCTGACTGTCTATAACCTTAAAAGAGAGCAATTTCTTACCCAATTCATAGGAAATCCACTTCTCCCCGGAATCATTTTCGAACTGACCATCGCCGTACGCATTGTTCAGCTCTCTGATTGTTGAACCCACATGAACGCCACGCGGCGTTAAAATATCTGAGGCAGTCAGCGTAATCTGGGACACGATATAATCGTCAACGCTTCTTTCTGCTTTATCCCACCAGAGATTGGAACTGAATATTTCTAACCCAGCCTTTTGATGCTGGTAGAATTTATAGTTTGTTCCGTCAAAAGGAACTTCACCGACAAAATGGCCTTCCAACGGCACGTCAATTTTACGGGCAATATCAGGAGTCCATCTGTCGCCCAATGCGACAGGCTGGTCTTTAATCTGCACAGAAAAATCCCGTTTTGTCAGAACGGAAGGCATCACCTGAGCCAAAACCACATTGCTGCTCAGACAGGTAAACATCAGGGCAGAAAAAAGAAATACCGGAGTGTTTTTTTTCACGTTAATTGTCATTCAATGAATATTTATTGCGCTTCTCACCACTGGAAACCCCGTCAGGACATGGGAACTGTGTTTCTTATTCGGCGCTTATGACGACAGAATCCAGACAGTCAGGTTTTTTCACGGTGAAACTGAAGCTCACCTTTTGTCCATTAGTGTCTTTTGGCGCGGTATAACTGGTCACTTCATTCTCAGAGCGGCCTTGCGGATAGTCAGTGAGCACCAGTTGCGGAAAGTGCATTTTAACGGTATCAAGCGTTATGCATTGACCTGACGGTGAAAAATTCAGTAAAGGCGCCATGTCGCCGTTATCTTTGCTTAAACGTAAACCAATTTCGGTAATGCTCGCTCCATCATCCAGTTTGAAATCGTCAGCATTGTAGAAATTGATATATTCATTTTGTCTGGTGATCTTAAATGACAACGGCGCATTGCTTAGGCTTGTAACGGATAATGATCTGAGTGATGCGCTCATCCCGGAAATGAACTTCCAAAGATCCTGTTTCTGAGCGCCTCCTTCAGCCATTCCCGTCGTTAATAATGCGATAAGCACCGCACCGGCCTTACTCATCTTTTGGCGTAAATTTCGCCTGCACCGCCGCATCAATATCCCCTTTATGCCCCGATCCCGGTGCCGTGGTGCCCGGCTTGGTTCCCGAGGTATTCAGGTGCAGCTTACCGCCCGTGGTGATATAACCATCCCCTTCCACGAAGAAGTTAAACTCTTTACCGATCAGGTTAATCTTGCCGTTAGCATTCAGCTCAATGGCGCTTTCCCCTGAGACCAGCCGCAGCTTCGTCCCGGAAGCAATGACGTACTGCTCCACCGCCGCATCCAGCTTGCCTTTGCCGGTCAGGATCTCAGTCCCGCCTTTCACAGCCTGGGTCTGATTCGCTTCCACGCGATGCAGTTCATTTTTCTTAACGTAATGGCTGCGCTCGCCGCCGACGCTGTGCGTTTCATCGTTTTTAACGCTGGTGTCCATGTTGCGCTCGGCCTGGATCCACACCTGCTCTGCACCTGCTTTATCCTCAAAGCGCAGGGCGTTGGCATTGTCCACTGAGCCGTCTTTCGTGCGGCTCATAAAGCCCATCTGCGTCGCCGCCGCCGGCAGCGCCCACGGCGGCATGCTCGCGTCGTTGTACACGCGCCCGGTAATAATCGGCCGGTCCGGGTCACCATTGATAAAGTCCACCACCACCTCGTCGCCGACGCGCGGGATTTGCACCCCGCCGTAGCCCTGGCCCGCCCACGCGCTCGACACGCGCACCCAGCAGGAGCTGGTGTCATCCCCCTTCGCCAGACGGTCCCAGTGGAACTTCACCTTCACGCGACCGTATTTGTCGGTCCAGATACTCTCGCCGTTCGGGCCCACCACCTTCGCCGTCTGCGGGCCGTAGGTGCGCGGCCACGCCGTGCTCTGCGCCGGGCGATAAGAGACCGACGCCGGGATGACCGTGAAATCGGTCCTGTGAACAGTTTCACCTTCGCCGCTGGCGTAGCGGTTCTCTTCGAAGTGGTAGCCCGCCGCCGTCACCAGATACTCGCCGTTATCGCTGAAGAACGGCGCGTTGGTCAAGGTGAAGGTGTGGCCCGGTGCAATCCCCGCCGCCGTGGCGGTGGCCTGAATCTGCTGGTGCTCAACCTGCCAGCGCTCCTGGCGAATGCGGGCGTAAAACTCCGCATGCCCGGTCTCCACAAAGCGTCCCGGCCAGTCGTAGACGTCAATGCTGCCCGGCTTCGGCGACGCCGGGTTCTGCTGGGCCTGGAACAGCCACGCGTTCGGCTTGCGGAAGTCATAGTCGTCGAGGCTGTAAATCCCCGGCGTCACGCTGTCCTCAAGCGCCCACTGGCTGATGCCCTCTTCGTCCGTACTGCCGCCGGACGGCGTCTGGTGGTAAGGAATGACCTCATAGCCGCTGAACGGCTGATGCTGCGTGGCGGCGTCGGTCAGCACAAGCGTGTGCTTGTCGGCCTCGTGGCTGAAGTGATAGGCAATCCCTTCCAGCTCCATCAGGCGGCTGATGAAGTCCAGGCTCGACTCCTGATACTGCACGCAGTAGTCCCACACCCGGTAGCTGCCGGTAAGTTTATCCTCCACGTTGACCTGATGTTCAGCCAGCAGGGTTTTCACAATCTGCGGCACCGTCTGGCCCTGGAAAATACGCAGGTTACGGTCGCGCTTCATCGGCCACAGGTCCGGCTCCACCGTCAGCTGGTACACCGCATAGCGGGTGCCCGTCAGCTCAACGGCGCTCACCGCCACGCGGGTAATTTTTCCGTTAACATAGCGGGACGTCAGCAGGTTCTGCGTCGGAATGGTCACCGTGACCGGCTGGCCCAGCAGTTTGCTGCGGTCAATGCGCGCGTCCGTGCCGAGCACGGTCAGCGTCAGCGCGAACGACTCGGACATCGCCTCGCGGCCCGTCAGTTTCCAGAACAGAAGCCCCTCCACCGGGAGCTGAACGGTAATTCGGTTGAGCATAATTTTTATTCCATCTAGCTTATGCGATTTAGAAAAGAGGTTCGCATCTACGCATCAGCGTCATTTATATATCAAAGTGAATGATTTCTTTTTCTTTTGCCCATTAAGTAAACAAGAGAATATATTTTTAGCAGTTCCGAGATAACGAACAATCCTAAATTTACCCAGACACTTGTAATACCAAACACACTTACCAAAAGTGGGAAAAAAGAAACCGAACATCTGAACGAAATTAGACGGAAAACTTCCTGAGCAAGGGCAAATTTAATCGCAACGTCTTTTCTCTTAAAAAACAACCAGGCCGAAATAAAAAGTGAAAGTAACAAGAGCAAATCAAATATAAAAAAGAGTGTTACGATAAAGTTGTAACCGCCTCCTGAAACTACATCTGAGGTTCCTGTGAACGCGATTAAATCTGAAATCAAGGGGATCCTGTCCTGACGAAGTGAGTTTACAGAATAAAGCAAAAGAGCCAGTACATCCATGCTTCCCCAGAAATACCATAATTTACTTTTTAAATTCATAATCCTCTTCTCTGACTCCAGGTATCCATTGCCATGATTTACCACTTACTGCCCAGGCATCATCACTCTCAAGGTATTTCTGATAAATGGATCGTTGTTCTCCGTATCGTCTGATGACCGATTTCTTAGATATAAACACGCGCGATTCTCCATCCAGATCTCCGGGTAGCGCTGTCCAGCGCTGAATTTTATCGCGCGACGTATTCATGTAATCTTTACCGTCCGATCCAAATACTCGTCCCTCATCCCCCATGCTCGTCAGTCGATTAATCGCCATAATCACAACATTTTTTGTGCCATGATAATCATCTTCAACAGTTTTCCAGTAACCCGGCCCGTAATTATTGGTAGAGGGAACGAATGAATCACGCGTTGGGGCTGGTTTTCCAAATAGAGCGACATTATTTCGGTAACGTTCGAGGACGTAATTCACAAAAGCTGAGTTGTAGATCGTCTCATCAACACAAAACAACTCCCCTGACTCAGAGATGAAAAAGGGATATAGGGCTTTTGTCCGTTGACGGTGATCTATTAAGACCACCTCCCCTGAATCAATTAACCGCTGTATTTTATTAAGATTTTGCGCATAGAGGGGATCAAAAACGGCATTAGGATTAAATTCGAAGCGATGTCGTAACGTTAAACCATCAATGCTGTGAAATGGATTTGAAACGCCTCGCACCACAACAAACTCACGCCCTACGTCGCTCCGTGCATAGACAGGAGAGACAATCTTTTCGAATTCCTTTGGACGAAGCCTTTGGCTTCGAAGATCGTACACTTCCATAGTATCTCCTGTTTAAATTCCTACGGATTCACCAGCCAGGTGCCCGGCTTGGCAATATCCAGCGTCTGGCTGCGCGTTCTCCCGTTGCCCTGCAGTTCAATCTTCGCCTCACCCGCGGGCAGCTTGACCGACGCATAGCCGTTATTACCCGGACGCAGCGCTTTTGGCACGCCGTTCACTTTCAGCGTTTCGCCGTCCTGGATACGGATATAGACCAGCGCAACAGGGCTCTCGACAGGCGGTGGCGTTTGTTGTGCGGTCGTCTGCTCGCTCACCTTCTCCGTTTCTGGCTTAACATCTGGCGCATTCGCGGCGGTTTCCGTCGGACGCGTCTCTGCGGGTGCCTGCGCAGCCTGCTCTGGCGCATCCTTGCCACCGCTGAACAGCATCGCTCCGGCGACCACACCCACCAGCACGCCTGCGGCAACCATGCCGGGGATTTTGTAACGACGCCAGTCGAGTGCTGAAGCCGGCTTTTCCTCTTCCACCGGTACCAGCATGGTGCCCGGTTTTTTCGCCGTCAGCACATCGTTTATGCCCGCAACCGGCATCTCAATCAGCGCGGCGAATTCGTCGATAGACTGAGGACGGTCTTCCATGTGCAGCGCCAGCGCGCGGTCGATGGCCTGCAGCAGCGGGATGGAATAGCCCTGCGGCATAATTTCCACCAGCGGCTTGCAGGTATCCTGAATAGAACGCACCACGCTCACCGGCGGCGGAGAACCCACGATCAGGGTACGCAGCACGGCGCCAAGGGCGTAAATATCCGTCCACGGTCCCTGCTCGCTTTCGTTGTCGTCGGTGTACTGCTCGATCGGTGCAAAACCCGGTCGCAGCATGGTTTCCGTTTCGTCAGAAAGGTTACCGATGGTGCGGCGCGCGGAGCCGAAATCAAGCAGTACAGGTAGGCCGTTATCCTGGATCTGGATGTTATCCAGCGAGATATCACGGTGCAGATAGCCTTCGTCGTGGATGGTCTTGATGGCGCCAAACAGCATCGGCAGCGTGCGGCGGATCCAGGCCTCGTTGATCAGCTCCGGTTTTTCTTCGCGCAGGCGCGAAAGCGTGGTGCCGCTGTAAAACAGCGTACCCATGTATGCCGTGTCATTTTGCACCCAGAAACGCAGGACATGCAGCAGGTTCGGGTGGTTAAAGCGCGCCAGCAGACGGGCTTCCTGAATGAAGCTGTTCAGGCCTGCGGAAAACGCTTTGCCAAAGCGCTCGCTGCGCAGCACCAGGGTCATGTCGTCGCCGCGCACGGCGAGCGAGGAAGGCATAAATTCTTTGATAGCGATAGTGCGTTCGAGCTGGTGATCCCACGCGCGATAAACGATGCCAAAACCGCCGCCGCCGATCACCTCTTTGATTTCAAACTCGTTGAAGCGGTACCCGACCGGGAGCGCGTTTGGGACAGTCCGATTGTTATCATTATCCGTCATCTTTTACAGTTCTCTTGATGATTATTACGCGGCAAACTGACAGTGAAACTCGCCCTGCTCGCAGGTGACATGCAGACGTCGGTACTGCTCGTCGCTGCGGCTGGCGGTAAGTAAGATCTGGCTCATCTGAGGCAGCAGGGTGTTGGTCAAAATAGCATCTACCATGCGGCCACCAGACTCCACCTCGGTACAGCGCTGAACAATCTGTTCCACCACGCTGTCGTCAAACTCAGAAATGATATTGTGATTCTCTTCCAGACGACGCTGAATGCGCTTGAGCTGCAGGCGAACAATCTGCCCCAGCATCGCGTCGCTGAGCGGGTAATACGGCACCACCAGCAGGCGGCCCAGCAGCGCAGGCGGAAACACCTCCAGCAGCGGCTGGCGCAGCGCGCCGCTTAAGGCGTCCGGTTCCGGCATCAGTTCCGGATCGGCACACATAGCGCTGATCAGGTCAGTGCCAACGTTGGACGTCAGAATAATAATGGTGTTGCGGAAATCGATGTGGCGCCCCTCGCCGTCCTCCATCCAGCCTTTATCAAAGACCTGGAAGAAGATCTCGTGGACGTCCGGGTGTGCTTTTTCAATTTCATCCAGCAGCACGACGCTATACGGACGGCGGCGCACGGCCTCGGTTAACACACCGCCTTCACCATACCCGACGTAGCCCGGCGGCGCACCTTTTAAGGTGGAAACGGTGTGCGCTTCCTGGAACTCACTCATGTTGATGGTGATAACGTTCTGCTCGCCGCCGTACAGCGATTCCGCCAGCGCCAGCGCGGTTTCCGTTTTACCGACGCCGGACGGGCCGCAAAGCATAAAGACGCCCACCGGTTTGTTGGGATCGTCGAGTTTTGCCCGCGAGGTTTTCACGCGACGGGCAATGAGATCCAGACCGTGACGCTGGCCGATGACGCGCTGGTTCAGCGTGTCGGCAAGATTCAGCACCGCGTCGATCTCGTTTTTCACCATCCGCCCCAGCGGGATCCCGGTCCAGTCGGAAACCACTGCGGCAACCACGTTTTCATCTACCGCCGCAAACAGCAGCGGCTCATCGCCCTGCAACGTTTTCAGCGCCTGCTGCTGTTCCGCCAGCTGGCTGTGCAGCCCGGCGGACTCCTCCTCGCCCGAGGCAAACAGCGCGGCGCGCAGGCGGATAATTTCCTGCACCAGACTGCGCTCCTCTTCCCAGCGCTGGGTCAGGGCTTCACGTTTGCTTTCATACGCATCACGTTCTGTGATTAACGCCGTTACGCGCTCATAAACGCCTGCACCAACGCGCGCTTCGCGTTCGGCTATCTCAATCTCCACGTCCAGCGCGGCAAGATGGCGCAGGCAATCTTCCAGTTGCGCCGGTGGCGCGCTCTGGCTGACCGCCACGCGGGCACAGGCGGTGTCGAGCAGCGCAACGGCTTTATCCGGCAGCTGACGCGCCGGGATATAGCGATGCGACAGCTTCACCGCCGCGCTGACCGCTTCGTCGAGCAACAGCACCTGGTGGTGGGTCTCCAGCGGCGATACGGTACTGCGCAGCATCAGAATGGCTTTCGTTTCGTCCGGCTCGTGAACCTGCACCGTCTGGAAACGACGGGTCAGCGCCGGATCTTTCTCGATGTACTTTTTGTATTCCGCCCAGGTGGTGGCGCCGATGGTACGCAGCTGTCCGCGCGCCAGAGCGGGCTTCAGCAGGTTCGCCGCATCGCCGGTCCCCTGCTGGCCGCCTGCGCCAATCAGGGTGTGGATCTCATCGATAAACAGAATAATCGGCGTGGCACTGGACTGAACCTCGTTGATCAACGCCTGCAGACGGGCTTCAAACTCGCCCTTCATGCCTGCGCCAGCCTGCAGCATGCCGATATCCAGCAGCCACAGCTGAATATTTTGCAGCGGCTCCGGCACGTCGCCATCGGCGATACGCAGCGCCAGCCCTTCCACCACCGCCGTTTTCCCGACCCCGGCCTCACCGGTCAGCAGCGGGTTGTTCTGGCGGCGACGCATCAGGATATCGACCATCTGGCGGATCTCTTCATCACGCCCGACTACCGGGTCAATCTTCCCTTCGCGGGCGCGGGCGGTGAGATCCTGGCCGTACTGAGCCAGCGTACCCTGCGCTGCCGGTACCGCACCCGCTGGCGCCTCGATGGTGGCCGCAGCCTGCTGCGTCTCTTTGCTGTTGGCGCAAACCGTATCGAACTGCTCGATCAGCACCTCGACGTTAAGACGGGTGAACTGCGCCGAAATGCTTTTCAGCACGTTTGCCAGGTTCCAGGTTTTGAGCAGGCCGATCAGCAAATGGCCGCCACGTATGCGGCTGACGCCAAACTTCAGCGAGCCATAGACCCAGGCGCGCTCTACGGCGCTGTCGATATGTTCGGAGAGATCGGAAACGGAACTCGCGCCGCGCGGCAGCGCATCCAGCGCGGCCACGATATCGCGCGTCAGTTGCTGTTCGTCGAGGGCAAAGTGGCGGATGATCTGCTGCAAATCGCCATCCTGCTGTTGCATCAGTTGATGCAGCCAGTGCACCAGCTCAACATAGGGGTTACCGCGCAGCTTGCAGAAGGCAGTCGCGCTTTCCAGCGAGGTAAATAACAGCGTATCCAGTTTGCCGAAGAGCACGGCACGGCTAATTTCTGACATGTTAGTTTCCATTAACAATGATTCGGTATACGGAAGGATTACCGCTCTGCGCGATAGACCAGATCGCCACGCGGGACAGGCTGCGGCTGAAGGCCCAGCCAGGTGTTGTAGCCTAATTGCCCATTGCTGCCGAGCGAAGTACCCTGCACCGCGTCTTCATGCAGGATCACCCGCGTTTCCCATTCAAACTCCACCCCAATGTACTGGCGCACCCAGTCGCGCAGTTCGGTGACCCACGCTTCGCCAGGTAAAAACCGGTTGTACTCTTCAGCGCTCAGCGGGCCGATTTCAATACGAAACTTATGCTGTACGTCGCGGACGGCGACGCCAAGAAAGGCGGATTCCCCCATGCGCGGCATACGGCGACCTTCCCCCAGCTGTGCCTGCTCACGCGTGGAGAGCGGCATCCACTGCGGCACGTTGCTTACCAGCCTGACCGGGGCGTTAAAATAGTTGCGCAGGATCTTCTCCAGCCCCTCCGGATCCCGACTGTGGCGGGTCAGATGCCCGGCGTGGGTAAAGCGGGCATGGGCGCTCAGGCTGCCTTTATTCATCTGGCCCGGCTGTCCCATGCCAATCAGCGAGGCCAGGTAGCCCTCAAAGCGTTTGTTGTCAGCGCGATCAAGGGAGACGGCAGGCTGCGCATCCGCCCAGGCGCGGTAAAACAGCAGCGTCAGACGATGATGAAACAGATCGACAAACGCGCTCAGGCTGGTGTCCTGATGATGATGAATACGCTCGCGGGCATATTCGGTCATGTGAACCGGCAGCGGGCCGTTCGGACCAAACAGCCCGAAGCTGAGGATAGACACCTCATGTAGCCCGCTCTCTTCCCGCAGGCTAACCTCGGCCAGCGTCGACGGCGCAAAGCTCATCGACGGCTGCTGGCCGATGCGCAGCGGCTCAAATTTCGGCAGCGGCGCGCGTCCCAGCGGGTAGCGCTCGCCGCCCTGGGCATCAATACGCCTTAACAGCTGAAACAGATCGTAGCGCCAGGGCGTTTGACGGACCCCGTGCCAGAACGTCTCCGGCAGCTTCGTCAGGCGATGCACGCGCAGCGGTGCAGTGGCAGCGTCACTCATACCAGCGCCCTTTTACCCATTCTCGGTGCCCAGTAGCCGATCTCGCCGCGCTGCTGACTCTTCAGGGTGAACTCAGTAAAGCTGTTGATGGATACCAGCCGGGCAAACAGGCGTTCCAGCACGCTGCCGAAAAGCCACGGGCTGGCACCGGAAAACGCCCGCTCGTCTACGGTCAGGGTAATGCCGATTCCGCGGGCGAAAACGACCGGACCGGGTTCAGGCACGCGGCGGTGAACCGGCTCCAGCACGCAGTGGCGAACCCCCTCCACCTGACGCGCCACGGCCGTTTCGGCCAGGTTGGCATACAGCCCTAACAGCTGACGAAGCGCGGCAGCCCCCTCTTCATTCTCGCTGTCCATCAGGCTGAGGTAGTTCATCTGCAGCTGGCTGATAAGCCGCCAGGTGCTGAACCCTTCTGCCAGCGCCGGACGCGGTGGCGTCGGGCCTTTACGCAGGGTCAACGATTTCACCGGCATGGAGTCGGCCATGATGAACTGCCCAAGCTCCTGCTGTAGCATCAGCGGCAGGTCGCGGCTGGTGCAGAGCACCTCGGCAGAGATGTAGCGCAGGTTTTCCTGCCACGGGGCGTGCTGTTCATCCACCAGCGAAACAAACACCTCTGAACCGATATAGCCGGTACGGGTGCCGTAGCGCTGGGCATGCTCAGAGAGCACGCGCTGTTCCCGGCGCAGGGAAAAATAGGCCCCGTAGTTGCCCGCGTCACCGCTCCAGGTGCTCCAGAAAGGACGAAACGTCTGGTCGTCACGCTGACCGTCCGCGCTGCCGAAGATTTTATTCACCGCGTAAATTTCATAATCCAGCGGGCGGATGTTATCGACCACCAGATGGTATTCGTGCTGGCCTTCATTCAGCTTTTGACGCGCCGCCACCTTCGGGAACAGGTTGATGACTGGCGTGCAGTGCAGCGCCAGATGGCTGGCATCCACCACGCGCTCCAGCTGTTCATCTGATTTATCCAGCAGGATGAAGATATCGAAGGCTTTTTCGCCTTCACAGCGCTGGAGCAGCGTGCTCAGGCCGCTCAGGCTGATGAAGCGGAAACGGGCTGGGAACGCGAAATACTCCTGCAGCAGACGATAACCGTCAAAGTTGCGCAGATCGTCCGGGAGCAGTGCCTGATCCGCGGCAAAGCCCTCCTGACACAGGGCATCCGACGCCAGCAGCTGTCGCTGAGGTTGCGGGCTGACCGTCTGGCAGACGATCCCTGCGTGATGTTCCATCACCAGCTCCAGCAGCTTCAGCGCTTCAATGTCCGGGCCGCTGAGGAAAAACGTCAGCTGGTCGAAATTCAGATGGCCGAGGTTTTGCGGGCCGTCGCAGGCAATGCGGATCCGCAACGCGCTGTTGATTCCCCGCTGGCTTAACCCCAGCTGTGCCAGCGGCAGGTCAGCAGGCACGCCGCCCAGCTCCACGTTGTCAATTTTCAGCGGCAGCAGATTAACCTCGTGCGCCGTAGTATAGCTGCAGGTTACGCCGGTCTTTTTCAGCGCCAGGCTGTCCATCATGGTGCCGCGCGGCACAATAAAGCCATTGCTCAGGTCGCCCCGGCTGCTGTCGGGCTCGATTTGCGCAATCGCCATTGATGGGGTTGGCGCGAGGTAATTCGGGGCGATCATCTCCAGCAGACGCTGGGAGAAACGCGGAAACTCGGCATCCATTTTCATCTGCACGCGGGAGGTCAGAAAAGCGAAACCTTCCATCAGGCGTTCCGTGTACGGGTCCGCCACTTCAATGCCGCGCATGCCCAGTCGTCCGGCGACTTTTGGGTAGCGCTCGGCAAACTCGGCCCCCATTTCACGCAGGTAGGCCAGCTCACGGTTGTAGTATTCGAGCAGTTTACTTTCCATGATTACCCCGCATCTTTCAGTTCAAAATGGCCGTTTTCCAGATCGACATCGGTGCGAAACAGAAACTCCAGCGGGTACGGCACACACCATAAACGCCCTTTTATCTCAATGGAGAGCACGTTGTGCAGATCCAGCGAGGAGGTATCCGACACGCAGCGCACCTGCAATCCCTGCGGCAAAATGCGCGGTTCAAAATTGATGATGGCCTCGGTGAGCTTGCGCTGAATATCGTGCCATTCGATATCTGACATTCGCTTACCTGCGAGCGGCGCGACGCCGAAGTTGATCACCGAGCGGCTCACCTGCGGCAAGGCGCTCAGATCGCCGGAGGCATCATGGTTGATGGTATTAAACAGCCACTGCAGATCCCGCAGGACATTGCGACGCAGCGCAGCGTGGGTGATCAGATTACTGTTGGCTGGCTCGCGCTTTTTTTCCGGGTCGTTATCCGTAAGGCGATCCAGCAGCGAGGGCTGCATTTTGTCGCGCGCCCCCACCTTATCCTGCTTGCTGCGGGCCTGCCAGCCGCTGCGCAGCAGATCGCCTTCGCCAGCGGGATTACTCATCGGCTCCGTCCGTCGCAAACGTCACGAGGCTTAACGACAGCAGCGGGCTTTCGCTTTGCTCGCTCAGCCAGGCTTTTTGACCCAGCCCTTCATACAGCGTGCCGCTCTCATCAAGCGGATGCCACTCGGTAGTGCGCCCCAGTTTGACCGCATCCGGGGCATCAGCCGCAAAAGGATAGCGCGCCGGGATCTGGCACACCTGCTCGGTACCGTCGGTAAGACGGACCAGCGCATGACGCCATACCAGATCGGTCACGCTGGCGGGCGCCTGGAAACGGATCTCCGCAATAGCGTTAAACGGCAGCCAGAAATAGCGTCCGTTAACAAGGGTTTCGCACACCGGACCAAGACGGGCATCACCGTCCATCAGCCAGTCAAACGCCTGCGTCTCCTCGTTTTCAAGGATGATGTGTCCCGCCGTTGCCTGCGCCTGTTCAAGGGCTTCCAGGCGCAACGCCTGGGCGCGCTCGCCCTCTTCGTTAAGCGCGGCGGCAAGCGTGGTCAGCCACGGCCACTGAGTTTCAGGCATGGCCGGACGCGCCTGGCCCGCCATCACCTGCGCACGCTGCAGCTCACCCTGAATGGCCTGCTCCAGCAGTGTGACGGTCGGCTTCGCCTGAGGCTTCAGCGCCAGCCAGCTTTTCAGCTGGGTCAGCGCCCGGGTCCAGTTGCCGCTGAGGGTTAAAAACTGCACGAACGCGGCGCGAAGGTCGGCATCTGCCGGACGGGCTTTGATCCCGGCTTCCAGACGCGCCAGCGCGTCGTTGAGCGTTTCACCCGCCAGCTGTTGATAGAGCGTATTCATAACCATTCCTTAATTCGCCGCGCGCCATGCGCCCACGGCCGGATCGCGCAGCTGAGGGCGCAGGGTGTCAATCAAAACGATATTCAGTGAGGTGCCGGGTGCGACCCAGGCGCTCCAGGTTTTCTTCACCGCCGCAATACGCGCCTGCAGCTTTGCATCATCGCTGGCGGTTTCACGGGAAATCTCTACTGCCACCGTGCCGTTACTTTTCCAGCCGTTGAGCGCGTTATCGTAAGGCAGGATCATCCAGCTCTGGTCGCTGTTTGGGGTGCTGAACACCATGCGCTCTTTGTTGACAGAGGTGATCAGCGCGTTTTCCGGGTCAGCGTTTTGATTCAGCCCCATGACCGGGAAGCCATGAATGTACGTCACAGCCATCTCTTTTTGCCCGCCGTTGCGGGACTGGGAGATCACGGTGTGACCGCTGAGCCAGCTGCCATTGCCGCAGCGGGTGGTATCAGAATCCGGAATAAAGAGCGCCGGTGCGGATGCGCCGCCTTCCCAGAAGGTGCGCAGGTGACAGCCGTCCTGGAGGGTAAACTCCTGCCACGGCGTGCGGTCAGCGGCAACCGTATGGGTTGCAACGTTTTGATCCGGCGGCATTAACGCCCCGCTGGCAGTGGTCGTCGTCACGGCTGGCGTCGCCTGCTGCTGTTTCACCACCAGCGCCCACTCCTGCGCTTTGGCGGCGGTTCCTTGCGCCAGCGTCGTTCCCGCCGGATCGTTGAGCGTCCAGCTGAGCGTGTTCACTTTGCTGCACTGGTGTTCCAGCAGTGAGCCAAGACGTGGCACGAAGTTTTCCAGCACAGAGACATCCTTCTTGCCGTTCGCCACGATGCGCAGTGCCACCTCCGGCTTACACCAGCTTTGCGGGGTGTTGTCTTTGATGTTGTCGATCCAGATATCCAGCTTCTGCGCAGGAGACTGCACGATGCGGAAATTCTCAGCCTGCGCGGTGGAGGTCACCGCCAGAAGTGCCAAACCCGATAGCCAAAGTTTCATATCGTTCCTTGTGTGTCTAATCAGTTCCGCAGGGAAGAAATTGTGCTGCATCAGAGAGGGTATGCAGCAAAGTGGTGTCCTGAGGGTTGCCCATCCATACCGCCAGGGCGGTGTAGTTATCCTGCGCATTCCCCTCCTGCTCGCCATTCTTTTGAATGATTTGGTTCATTAAGGTCAGCCATTCCTGAGGCGTATTAACCATATGCAGCGATTGCTTCATTTGCTCTTCGCTGACGCCGTGCCAGAACCCGTCGGTGCAGAGCAGGAATGCATCGCCGTCTTCGACCTGCACGACATCGCTGTAGCTCGCTTCCGGCCCACCGTTTTCAATCCCCAGCGCCAGATAGAGCAGATTACTGTTCAGGTTGTCGGTCTGGTGTCCCGCATCTTTCATCTGCTGCACCAGGCTGTGGTCGGTGGTGACATGCCACAGCCATCCCCGGCGAAACAGATACAGACGGCTGTCTCCGGCATGCGCCCAGTAGGCCAGGCCATAATCACGGTCAATAAACAGGCTGACCAGCGTCGTGCCCATCCGGCGATAATCCTGAACGGCCTGCTGTTCGCTGAGAATGGTGCGATTCGCGGTCTGCACATAATCACGGATATGCTGCGCGTTAAGGTGTTTGTCGCCATCGAAGCGGGAAATAATACTGTTGCGGGCCAGTTCAGCGGCCACCTCACCGCCCGGCAGGCCAGCGATGCCGTCACAGACGACAAAGCAGGCTGAACGTTCCCCTATGGTTTCTCCCGTCTGATCCTGGTTGCTGGCGCGCGTCCCCTGGCGGGAGAGAGAAGCCGTTGCGATATTCATTTGTCTTCCGATCCGCTCTGTGAGTCTTTGTACTGATTCACCTCCATGTCATACGCATGAAGGAAGGCTTCGCCGAACAGGGTGTGGAAGTCATCCTCAATCTCGCCCGCCGTCTCGCCATAGCTGCGAACAAAATAGTCCCACAGGGCGGCTTTACGGCTGCCCGGCAGCGCCAGACGCGAGGTCATGCCGTTTTGCTTCGCCTGCTCTTCCAGCTGTTCCGGATTAAAGGATTGCAGCATCGCGGCAATAATGGCGCGGATGCCGGAGATCATGCCCAGCTGGTGCGCCTGCAGATCGATCAACGCATCGCGCACGGATTTCGTTGGCGGCATAAAGCCCGGCATCGGGGTGCCAAACATCTGGATCAGAACCGTTTTCCCGGTCGGCAACAGCTTGAACGGGTTGTTGGCATCGTCCAGCACCATGGTCATATCGGCTTTTACGCCGCGTTTAAGAATAGAGCGTGAGGAGAGCAGCGCCACGGTGCCCTGAGAGAACATACCGAGGATCTGCCCCAGCTGACGCATATTTTCCCGGTCAAACTGCGGGACAGGCTGCATTTCGCTCAGCCCCATCCCTTCCAGCAGTGCCTGCAGCAGTTCCCCCTGCAATACATCGCCCTTCTCTCCAGTGTTCGCGGTAGCAGATGGGGAGGCAGCGTTATTAACCGGATCGATACGCAGTCGGCCCTTAGGGGTCTGAGCGCTGCTGCGCGCAACGGCCTGCGGCGTAGGCATCGTGAAACCTGCATAATCTGGTCTCACCGGCTCCTCTTCTGCACGCGGCGTTTCCTGCGGCTCAGGGGCAAAAAGCGGGGAACCGGCAAGGACGTCTTCCTCCTGCTCAGGCTCAGGCGCTGGCTTTTCGTCAGTGATGTCATCCGGATGGGTTAACGGCGCCCCGCCCATCAGCCCGAGCGGGTCATCATTGCGTGCAGCCGGCGCGCTGGCCTTGCCACCAAATAGCGCCAGCGGATCGAGTTCATCTACCGCCTCTTCTTTAGGGGCGGGTTGAGTCTCAACAGGTGGCACCAGCGTGGAAGGCGTCACATCGTCGAAAATGCTCTCTTTTTTGAACAGCGTTTCTTCGCCGAACAGCGTGTCCGGGTCGACATTCTTACGCTCAAGCGTGGGATCGCTGTCGTTGAACATCGCCAGCGGATCTTCAGCATTACGCTCCGGCGCCGCAGGCTGAGAGAACGGATCCTGCGAAGCCGCTGACTGCGGTTTTGCACGGTTGCTGGAGATGCTGTCGGAGATGGAAAACTCCTGCATCAGGCTATCCCAGATTTCCGACGGCACGGCAGTCGGTTCCGCTTTACCGCGTGGCGCAGGGTTCGCAGGCTTCGGTTTCGATGCTGGCGCTGGCGCGGCTGTCGGATGCACCTGCTGCTGCATGCTGGCGGCCATGCGGCTCACCGGCTGCGTGTCGTGGATAAGTTCGGCCACTTCGATACGGTAGTCATCAATACCGAGAATGTCGCCATCCTGCAGTTCAACCTGACGCCCCCGCTCCAGCGGAATATCATTTAATACCACGCGGGTGACGCTGCCACGGTTAGTGACGCGACATTCACCATTGGCGTCAACGTGAACAATGGCCTGCAGGCGCGAGATGGTGCGGTCATTGTCCGGCAACACCAGATTGTTATCCGTACCGCGCCCAATGGTGCCGCCCGGGGCATAAAAATCACAGCTGCTCTGCGGCGGCTGATGACCGGGTTTCGTAGAAATAATCGTGAATCGCATGGCGTATTCCTGCTGGTATGATTAGCGCTCAAACGCTGCCGCTCTCGGGGGTGAGAACGGCGGCGTTTGAGAAATTGAATATCAAAACTATTTAATGAAGGTGATAAAATATAATCCAACAATGAGCCATAGAGTGAATATTAATGCCTGTAGCTTATAACGACGATGTAACTTTAGTATCCAGCCAATTCTTTCTTCAGGTAACGACTGCACAAATTTATAAGCTTCTTCCTGAACAAGCCTTTCACGCGTAAATTTCATTTTAATGCCTTTATAAAGGCGAACGAACCAGATTATTTTTTGATAATTAGCCAGCGAACCAAAAAAAGAAGCATAGTCGGTTACAAGATCCAGATCATATCCTTTGCGCCGATAGTCTGAAAGTAACTGATTATAATCAGCCTCGTGTTTTTTGAAATAACGAGAACTGAGCAAATCCATAATTATAACAATCAACAATAAAACCACGATAAGAAATAATAGTAAATTCTCTATATTCACCATATTTTATCCATCATATACTCAGTCGCTCCGCCCGCTATCTCACCACCAACGTATCCACCTGCAGCTGCCCCGACAATGGAGCAGGCGAGCAGTCCTACGCCCCCCGTCGCAACACCAAGCGCAACGCATACACCAGCACCTGCCATGGCTCCGTATTTACCACCGTAAATACCCCCTGCCAGGCTTGCACCAAAGCTGCTGTATTTTTTCACAGCAACTTTAGAGCAACTCTGCTCTCGTCCCGCGGTGCAGGCATTGTAAACTTCATTAGTGGTATTTGCACCTGCAAAACCTATTGCAAGCCACCCTCCCGCTTTAAGAAAACGAGCGGCCTTAGAGGCATTATCGATATATGTTGAATAACCACGAATAGAAGCGACTCCGGCTGTACTCCATTCATGTACAATGGATCTGCTTGACAAGCCTAATGCATGCTTCAATTCGTTATAGGGTTTCATCTTTAAGGTCAGTCGAGACAATTTGTTTAATAAACCATCCAACTCAGAAAAGAGGCGCTGACGCTCAACAAAAAACTGTTGGCTTATCAATGTCCCTTGTGCTCTGTACTGATTCTGGTAAGCCAACTCAATGGATTTAAGTTTTTTTTCTATTTCACTAAAATATTTTTCGCCTGCATCAGCTACGACACCAAGGGACTTATCCATAAAATTAGTGACTGCAGCTATAGTACTATAATGTTGATTAAAGAAATTCGCTTCTCCAGAGTTAAGATCGGCCAGAGCACCATTGACTTTCTTTTTAGCAAGCTGTAATTGCTTAAGTTGCACAGAATTATTACTTCCCGGCACATCAAGAATCAACATCTGCCCAGGCTTTGACCACTGCGCATCACTATTAACCTGCATAAAATAACGTGCGGCATCACTATTTGGATTATTGAATAAAAGCCTTGCCTGGAAATCCAGGGTTCCGGGTTGCTGAACAATACAATATCCCGGATTAACTGATGATTGACTAGCCATATTCATTCCCATTGATTTTCACAAATAAGCACTCGCATTCAAAAAAAAATGGAGTTGAACCAGCATCCAAACGTTGATGTTCTCTTAAAAAACGACAACGTTTAAAAACTCTCCTACTCTGTTTTGGCTAGCGATAACTCACCTCTGGCATTTATACTGAGAATAAAGCGAGCCGCATAGCGAAGTTCCGTATTATGAGTTCTCGCCTTCAATACCACATCATATTCCCCTGACTGCCAGTCCACTTTATCCCAGCGAAGACACTCTTCAGAGTTTAAAATGTGGGTGGAAGGAAATGTTCCTGGAGAGAAAGCAATTTCCCATTTGTTACCTACACGTCGAGATATAGAAGGTTCGTAAACTAATACAGGCTCACTTAGCCTCATGTCATTCGAAATCTCAAAACAGGGTACATTTTTTTCCACCTTAACAGTTAAACTTTGAAACTGAGCAGGATGGGATATGCAGGCGCTACATGATAATACAATGGGTATAACCGTTAACGCTCTTTCCATCGCAAAAACACGCCGAATAGTGAACCAATCATAATGGCCGGGGAAAACTCCCCGGCCACATGCGCAATTACGCTTCTTTGTTCTCTTTGATGTTCCAGCCAGCGCTGCTTTCAGCACCTTTACCACCGGCAGTGGTCTGCTCCCAGTACTGCTGTTTCACTTTCGCAGCCTGGAACGCGTAGGTCACACCAACGGTATCGCCGTTGTCTGCACCGGTGTACTGAACAGAAGTCACGAGCACATCTTCCAGCGTGATGCGGGTATATTCCACCTGCTGACCACCGGCTTTACAGACGGACAGTTCAACTTTGGTCAGGTGTTTACCGCTGGCGCAGTGTTTCAGGATTGCAGTGGTGGATTTGTCGATCAGAGCATTAACGTGCAGATCGTTAAAGTTTACTTTACCGGCACCGCCGCCACCGCCAACGCTCATATTACCTGGCTGGGAAGCGCCCCAGGAGAAGGAGGTAATATCAGTCCAGCCGGTGTGGTTAGAATCTTTAGATTCGCCCGTAACACCCTCGACCTTCAGAAACATATCAATAGCCATAATATCTACTCTTCGTGGATGAACAATATTGCTTTCGAAAAAGCACTTATATGGCAAACAGGAAAGCATGGGGCTGAATAAAACCGTCCATATTTTACCTCTGCCTCATATCAAATGACCCGTGTCATTTGACAGTCTTACATTCCCCCTGAATAAATGGAAAGAATGTGAAGTCTTTACTACTGCGGGTTATCCTGAAGCCAGGTGCGGTCAGGATTGCCGATAATTAATTGAGGTGCAAGTTTATTAAGTTCGTCGCTATGATAAAGACGTAGACAGTTTAACGTTACGCCTTTGACATCGGGTTTTATCTCAGAATGAAAGGCATTAGTTGCGCCTTTATATTTATTAATAAGGGCATTAATTTTGGCATTGCCATTTTCAATATCGAAAGGTATCCATTCCAGTAATGCATTACTGCTTCGGGCAGCATCCAGAGAAAACTGGCTTTTATCATCTGAAACTTGTGCCAGGCAGCGAGAAAAAACAACGTCTTTAATAACTTGCTTATAAGGCATTTTTTTGACAAAGAACACCGGATCGTCAGTTGCATAAACAGAGGCGGAACTGGTGAGCAACAGTAGACTGGCAATTATTTTTTTCATGGCAACTCCCAAAAATTGGCTTTGGTCGTCGTGTAATTCGTCTCCGGTGCATTGAAATAACAGTGATCTGAACAGGTTAAACCATTCCAGAATGTGGCATGACCTGCGGCGTCACTCCAGCCCTGTACCTCAAACAGAATTACGCCCTTTTTGTTGGCTAATTGCTGAACGGGTAAGGAAGGATAACTCACGACCATGTCAGGTTTTCCCCACTGACGCGTCAACCAGGCAATGACATCCTTTACGCGGTAGAAGTACCATTTATTATCAGCACCGGATACCGTGAGATTTGCAATACGCGGAACGGGATGTCCGGTATAGTTAAGAACATAACTCATGCGTACGGCACAACTATTTGACCACCCGCCCTGATCTTGCGGTATTTCGAAGTTGTGCTTAACCTTGCCGCCGATAACTTGCTTAACTTTGCCGATAGAATCATTTGCATCGTAAATACGTGTTGCCGCCGCCCAGGCAGCAACAAACGAAGGTCTCGCGGTCATATTTCCTCTCAAATTTCCATGCTATAAAGCAAACGCCGGGCATGGCCTCCCGGCGGCAATCATCATCACGCGTCTTTCGTCTTCAGCGACGGCAGTTTAGAAACCAGACGCAGGGAAACGGTCAGGCCTTCCAGCTGGTAGTGTGGACGCAGGAAGAACTTCGCGGCGTAGTAACCCGGGTTGTCTTCAATCTCCTGCACCTGCACTTCTGCAGCCGCCAGCGGTTTACGGGACTTGGTTTCCTGAGAGGAGTTCGCCGGGTCACCGTCCACGTAGTTCATTACCCAGTCGTTCAGCCAGCGTTCCATCTCTTCGCGCTCGCGGAAGGAGCCGATTTTGTCGCGCACGATGCACTTCAGATAGTGGGCAAAGCGGCAGCAGGCGAACAGGTACGGCAGACGAGAGGCCAGACGCGCATTCGCGGTGGCATCCGGATCGTGGTACTCGGCCGGTTTTTGCAGAGATTGCGCGCCAATGAAGGCGGCAAAATCAGAGTTTTTACGGTGAACTAGCGGCATGAAGCCGTTTTTCGCCAGCTCGGCTTCGCGGCGGTCGCTGATGGCGATCTCGGTCGGGCATTTCATGTCCACGCCGCCGTCATCGCTTGGGAAAGTGTGGCACGGCAGGTTTTCGACTGCCCCACCGGACTCCACGCCGCGAATCGAGGTGCACCAGCCGTACTCTTTGAAGGAGCGGTTGATGTTGGCCGCCATCGCATAGGCGGCGTTCGCCCACGAATAGCTGTTGTGGTTTGCGCCGTCGGTCTGCTCTTCAAAATCAAAGCTGTCGACCGGGTTAGTGCGGATGCCATACGGCAGGCGCGACAGGAAGCGCGGCATCACCAGCCCCAGGTAGCGGGCATCTTCAGATTCACGCAGTGAACGCCAGGCCGCGTATTCGGTATTCTGGAAGATTTTGGTCAGGTCGCGCGGGTTAGCCAGCTCCTGCCAGGACTCCATCTGCATCACGCCCGGTGCGGTACCGGTGATGAACGGACAGTGTGCCGCAGAGCCGATGCGCGCCATTTCGCCCAGCAGCTCAACGTCCTGCGGGCTGTGGTCGAAGTAGTAGTCGCCCACGATGCAGCCAAACGGCTCGCCGCCAAACTGACCATACTCCTGCTCGTAGATTTTCTTGAAGATCGGGCTCTGGTCCCAGCCCACGCCCTTGAAGCGCTTCAGGGTACGGCCCAGCTCCTGCTTGGAGATGCTCATAAAGCGGATCTTCAGCATCTCGTCAGTTTCGGTGTTGTTCACCAGGTAGCTCAGACCGCGCCAGGCGCTCTCCAGCTTCTGAAACTCTTCGTGGTGAATGATCTGGTTCACCTGTTGAGAGAGCTGTTCGTCGATACCGGCAATCAGGTTCTGAATGGTGCGATAGGTATCGTTAGAGAAGGTAACAGTATTCTCTAGCGCCTGCTGTGCCAGGGTCTTGACCGCGCTTTCCACGGCAGAACGCGCCTGATCGGTTTTCGGGCGGAACTCTTTGTTCAGCAGCGCGCTGAATTCATCCTGGCTGAAGGCCTGACCCGCCTGCTGCTCATGTTGTTGAGTCTGGTTGCTCATCGATTATTCCTCGCTACCTTTCGCACTGTCGTCATTTTTCGGCAACTGGCTCAGAGATTTGAGCAGCGTCGGATCCTGCAGAATTTTTGCGATCAGCTCTTCCGCGCCGTTTTTGCCGTCCATGTAGGTCAGCAGGTTGGAGAGCTGAGTACGTGCTTCCAGCAGCTTGTTCAGCGGCTCCACCTTGCGGGCCACCGCGTCCGGCAGGAAGTCGTCCATGCTGTCGAAGGTCAGATCGACGTTGAGCTTACCTTCGCCGGTAAGGGTATTATCCACCTGGAACGCCACGCGCGGCTTCAGCGCCTTCATGCGTTCGTCAAAGTTGTCGATGTCGATTTCAAGGAATTTGCGATCGTCGACCGCCGGCAGGTTTTCCACCGGTTTACCGACCAGATCGGCCATGACGCCCATCACAAACGGCAGCTGAATCTTACGTTCTGCACCGTAGATCTCTACGTCGTACTCGATCTGCACGCGGGGGGCACGGTTACGTGCGATGAATTTCTGCCCACTGTTACTCATTGCCATGATGTTCTCCATCAAAGATGCGCGGTGAAGGTGAAACGGCAGGCTCCATGCCTGTCGTCATAATGCCTGGACGCGTTATTCGCGGCGTCCAAAGATGTTTTCCAGTTGGTTAACGCCGTCTGGCGCCAGGTCGCGAATAATGTCCATAAAGTTAAGTTCTGACAGCCGCTGCACCCGTTCAATCATCAGCGGTGCGGGGTGGCTCGGTTCGTACTGCGCAAAATACTGTTTTGCTTTTTCCAGCATCAGCTGCGCATCGGCACGGCTGGTGACCTGCACGCTGCGCCAGTCGGTAACCGGCTGAACGGGTTGCGTTGCCGCAGGTTGATGATCGGCTTGCGGTTCAACCTGCGCCTCACGGCCCGGCAACAGCTTGCTGATGTCGGTCACCTGACAGGCACTGGCGACCAGTCCTGTGGTCTTCAGCAGTTGCTCCATCTCGGGTACACCGCTTTCACCGAGATATCCGGTAAGCAGCGCGCGGATGGCCAGCAACCGCTCGTTAATCACGATTACCGCGGCAGTCCCTGGCTGGTCGCCGCGGGCCAGTTCGTCAATCAATCTTGGACGGCCCCCAGGATAGTCCGGGCATTCAGTTTTACTGCCGTCCAGCAGTGCCTGGGCGTCCCGCAGCGAAATTTCATCGCCGTTTGAACGCAGCAGCGAGGCGTTACGTACCGCAATGGTGAGTTCAGATTTATCGCTCAGCCCCGCCAGGGCATTAATCCGATAGAACGGGTCGGTTTCGCCATACTCCTCCAGAAGCGGATAGAGCGGCTCCCAGTAGCGCGCGAGCGCCTCCTGCACCAGCAGCAGCCCGTCTGCGTAGCCTGCCAGCCCGCGGCGGCGTGTCCACGCATGGGTTAGCGCCAGCATCACGCGCAAATCTTTCGTGCGCGCCAGCAGGCTGGTGGCGTATTTTTCTACCGTGTTCCAGTCAGCAGGCTCTGCCGGGATAATGGTGTCGCCAAACTGCTGTTCCGCTTTCCCCTGGCTTGCCTGGTTCATCACCTGGAAGTCAGCGTCGTATTCCAGATTGTCGCCACAGGGTTTATCCGGGCTTATGGGCGCGAGAAATTCTTCGATATTCATGAGATCCCTGCTTATTCAAACATGGGCGGATAAAGACCGTGACGTCCCGGGCGGGCGCCCCCTGCCGGGTCGAACAGCAGGGTGAAAAGCTGCCCGGTAAAGTTGCCGCTGTGGACATGGGTGTACAGCGGGTAACCGTCGCAGCGGTTGGTCCACCAGTAGCTGGTCTGACGCAGCGGGTCAAAACACTCTGCCGCCTGCGGCCAGCCCAGCGTGCTCTGACCGTCCTCGTCATAGCCAATCACGTCAAGGATGTCGGAACGCTTTTGCGGCTCGACGGGCTGCGGAGCCGGAATGGACATCAGCATCTCATCCAGCTGCGAGGCGGAAAAACTGTTGCGCACCGCGTGCAGTCCCAGACGACCAATCTGCTGATACCAGCTTTCCGCCTGGCTGAGCAGGCTGGTCGACCACTCTGACGGGGCGAAGCTCAGCTGGATGCACACCGGGTATTGTCGGCCAACGCTGTCCCGAGCGGGCAGCAGGCAGCCCATCTGGATCATCTGGCTGCCCAGCATTGGGGGGACAACAAAATTCCACACCGGCGCTTTGGTGAACGGGCGTTCTCCGCTACGCTGCTCTTCCTGCTGCCAGGCAAGCAGGCCAACCTGAAACCAGTGCGACCACTGGCGCTGTAAGGTGTCAGGAAAGCGGCGCTGCAGGAAATCTCCGGCGCTGGGTAATTTGCCATACCAGCTGTAGCGGTTCATCGCAGGGGTATTCGTCATACGGCTGTCCTTGCGGTTATGGGCATGAGAAACGGGGTAGCTGGAACGGATTGCGAATGCTGTTTGGTGCAAACTCCAGCGTGACCTGATGTCCGTCGACGTTGAAGGTGGCCTGACGGCTCAGGCTACCTGCGCCCGGGCTGGTGCTCGCTTTGTCGAAAAAGCGGTTGAGTGCCCAGGCGCCGTTGGTCACCAGCGTCGCCGTGCTGCCGTTAGCCAGCCCCAACTGCATGCGGACCTGGTTGGTACCGCCCGGCCCCGGCCAGTTCATGATTTGAACGGCTTGCGGACCGTGGCTGTAGCGCAGCAGCTGGCCGTCAACGTCCAGCGTCAGGTTCAGGATGGTGTTATCCATTCGCACGGTGCGTACCGTGACCTTGAAAGACGGCGTGGTGGCACCATTCGCAAAGAAGGCGTCGCGAATCGACTGGGCCTGCTGGAACGGTCTCAGCAGCCCTTCACTTCCCGGCAGCGTTTTACCGTCGATGCCCGGCATAAAGCGCCAGTTTGCCTGGGTGGTATCGACTTTATTGGTCAGGTTGTCGCGAAAGAAGGTGTCCATCAGCCCGGTACCAGGCGCAAACATGCGGGCGAGGTCGTCTGGGGTAACTTCCGTGCTGGCGCTACGCACCAGCGGATAACGCCCGGCAATGGCCTGGCGGCAGAACCCGCCCACTTCGACATTAATCCGCTTACGCACGTTCTCCAGATCGCGGCGCTGGGTATCGCTGCTGGCACCCACCGCCATATTGCTGAACATGGTTTGCAGCCCACCCGGCAGACGACCGGCGCTGGCCTGCAGACGGCTGATCGCCTCGCCGCCCGGCGCTGGCATGCCGCTGTTGGCGGCATCCTGTACGGCGGTCAGGTAACGATAAAGCTCATCCACCTGCTTAAGAAAATCATCAAAGACGATGGTCTTGCCCCCCTTCTCCAGCGGCTGGGCCAGCTCAATCATCGGGGCGTAGTGGTCCGTCACCAGCTGTTCCGGGGCCTGGGTAACGGCAGCGGCCTGCGTCGGGGCAGTGTCATTATTGCTGAACAGCGCTTCCAGCGTGCGGGTGGCACGGTTGCTCTGCGCCTGCGCTTTACCGGCGTCTTCCGGGGCTGGCGTATCGCGCGACAGCGTCAGCACCTGGCTCAGGTTCTGCACCAGACGGCGCAGGGGTGAGTTTGCGCCTGAGAGCAGACGCGCAGTGTTGATGCGCTGGGAAAGATCGGCGCTGTTGTTAAGCTGAATGTCGGCGAGAAAGCGATCCCAGGTAGCGATAAAGTCGCGCATGTAGAGCTGACGCACGGCGTTGTCGATCTGCTGTTTATCCTCCTGCGCCGTCGCGGCGCCCAACACCCAGGCGTCGTCTTCATGCAGTGCGGTGGTCACGCTGTCGATCTGGCTGTTAAAGCTTTTCCAGTAACCGTCTGGCGTATAAAGACCCGGCACGCCGTCGCTTACCGACTTGCCACTTTTGCGTGAAAACACCAGCTCGCTCTGCGGTCCGCCCAGGTCGGAAAGGGAGACCGGCTTAAGGTTTTCATCATGCTCCAGCAGACGCTTAAGACGACCATACACGCGAGTGGATAACGGCTGCTGATTGATCAGCGCGCGTTCACGCGCCACCAGGGACGCGTCCTGCGCGTACGGCGAAGCCTGAATTTTCGGCTCCAGCAACTGCGTCAGGTGCCATTCAAGCTGTTGCAGCTGCGCTTTCGTCACGTTCTGCGGCAGGTTACGCTGCAGATTGAGCATCACCCATGAATGCAGGAATTTGCCGTCGTAGTGCTTCGGCTGGTAAAGCATCTGATAGGCTTTCAGCGCTTCATAGCTGTACTCCACGTCGCTGCCATTATCGTTGCGAAGCCAGGTGGTGATGTGCATGGCGACCGCTGGCAACAGCAGCTGATCCAGCGCTTTCTGGTACAGAGACTGAGAGGCATCGCTGACGTCATCTCCGCGGTAGAGCCCCATGCGACGGGAAACCGGCGGATCGTTTACATCAAACGCATCGCTTTTTGGCAGATCAACCAGACCATTCATCAGCGGCAGCAGATCGAACAGATCGCGCTGCGGCTGGTTCTGCAAGGCTTTGCTCTGCTGATCCAGCAGCGGCACCTTCGCATCCACCTCTTCCAGATAGGCCTTATTTTTGGCATAGCTGGTCAGCCACAGTCCGCCGAGTATCACCAGCAGGGCCAGCAGCGCCGCATAGCCGGACCAGATCACCGCCCGGTTACGCAGTTCCCACCAGCGGTTTTCTCCGGCAATGCCGGCTTCCTGGAAAATGACGTTTTGCAGCAGGTTCTTGATGAAGAAGCTTTGGCCTTTCGCCCCAGGGATCGGCGCGTCTTTACTTACCGAATCCCAGTTATCACTCTCTCCCCCTTCCGGCAGAGAGAGCGCACGGTTCAGTTCGCCCATTACGCGGTCAAACGGCATCCCTTCCTGGGTGCCGCTGGCAAAGTAGATCCCACGCGGAGAGAACTCGGTTTCAAAGTTGGAGCGGGCGAAGACCGTGCTCAGGTAATCCGCCAGCAGGGGACGCAATGCGGCGAACTCCTGCGGGAAGAGATACGCTTCAGCACGGGTTTTCGCGTCATGCTCTTTCAGCATGGTTTCCGGCAGCCCGGCATCGAGGCGCTGCTGCAACAGCGAGAACTCTTGCTGGAAGTTGCCCATCAGGTCGTAATCGGCGTGTTTAGTCTGCTCCCACGGCAGCGTAAAGCCCCAAATCTGGTCCCGCTGCGCTTTGTCGTAGTCGGCAAACCACGCACGGAAGCCTTTGAGCAGGTCAGCTTTGGTGACCATCACGTAAACCGGGAAGCGGATACCCAGCTGCTCATGCAGTTCAGAAAGACGCTGGCGCAGATTCACCGCCTGCTGGCGTGACGCCTCCGCAGACTGGGTGAGCAGATCAGAGATGCTGATGGTGACAATGACGCCGTTGATCGGCTGACGACGACGGTACTTACGCAGTAACCCCATGAACTGCAGCCATTCACCGGCGTCCTGCACCTGCTCGCTTTCTTGCGTGGTATAGCGGCCCGCCGTGTCGAGCAGCACAGCCTCGTTGGTGAACCACCAGTCGCAGTTGCGCGTACCGCCGATACCCCGCAGCGCGGTCTTACCGAAACGGTCAGCCAGCGGGAATTGCAGTCCGGAGTTAACCAGCGCCGTGGTTTTACCGGAGCCCGGTGCGCCAATAATGACGTACCATGGCAGTTGATACAGGTATTGCGTGCTGAAGCGTTGCGTCCACTGGGCGCCCTGTCCTGCTTTGCTGAAGTGCGCTTTTTTGAGCATCTGCGCGGCTTCATCGAAACGGCTGGCAAGGATTTGCTCCTCGCTGTTCAGGCGTTTCTGCGGATCCGCCGCTTCCGGGCTGGTGGTGTTCTCGTTGAGCTTATCCATCAGCTTGCGGTTCAGCCAGGCGTTATAAAGACGCGGCAGAATGTGTCCCTGCGCCCAGAGCAGATAGACCACAGCAATACTGATAATGCGGTTCTGTTCAGATTCCAGGGGTCGGGTATCCACAATGGACAACAGCGGACCAATCATCCAGATCACCGCCGCAAGCGCGGTTACCCCCAGGAAGCTCCACAGAATGCGGTTGGTCAGAATGGAAAGAAGTGTAGTCAGCATCCTTAGTTTCCTTGCGGCAATCCGTTCAGCTCAGCCTGAGTGTTTTCAGGCGACACCAGCAGAGTAATTTCCACACGGCGGTTACGGGCGCGGTTTTCCGGCGTCGTGTTCGGTGCTACCGGGTTAATCTCACCCCGCCCTTCCGCTTTCACGCGGTCTGGCTGAGAGAGGCTTCCTTGCAGCATTTTCTGTACCGAGCGGGCGCGTTCCAGAGAAAGCTCATAGTTGGAAGCGAAGCGCGCGCTGCGGATTGGAACGTTGTCGCTGTATCCCACCACCAGAATTTTGCCGCTGACGTTGTTCATCGCCTGCGCAATGCGGTTAACAACCGGTTCATAACGGTCACGCACCACCGTCGAGGCGGAGGCAAACAGCCCGTCTCCTTTCAGGATAACGACGCTGCGATCCGCTTCATCTTTTACCGCGACCAGACCTGCCTCGATTTCAGGCTTCAGGAAGCCGCGCAGGTTTAGCACTGCGGGCAACTGACGGGCCGGTTGCTGAATGGTGGTTTCCGGCAGCTGGGATTGATAAATCTTCGCCAGGACCGGACTGGTGTTATCGCCAAGACGCCAGTTAAGGACGATATAAAACAGGCAGGCGATAAACCCGGCCAGCGCCACGCAGGCCCACAGGGGAACCATCGGCCGCCACAGCTTACGCAGCACCGGGCGATCTTCCGGGTGGGGAGACAGCGGTGGCGGATAGCTGCCCCGCACGCCGCGGATCATCTGCCACAGCCGCTGCTTGATGGTCTCAAGCTGGGTGCGACCATTGTCCAGCACACGGTAACGCCCTTCGAAACCGAGCAGCAGGCAGTAGTTGATCATCTCCAGCAGCAGGATATGTTCGCGCGGGTTCTGCGACAGACGCGCCAGCAGCTGGAAAAACTTCTCGCCGCCCCAGGTTTCGTTATGGAACGTCACCAGCAGGCCATTGCTTGACCAGACGCCGCTGCTGCCCCAGGGGGTAAGCGCAGCGGCCTCATCCAGCGCCGTGCAAAGGCAGTAACGCGCCCCGACGATCACTTCGTAGGGTAGCCCCGCCTGCTGACAGCGGACTTCAAAACGGCGAATCTCATCGATCAGGCGCTGGCGTAACGCCACCTGATCGTCATGTGAAACCGAATGACGGATCTGCGGAATCGCATTGAGCAGCGGATTAGCGGCCGCCACCAGCTGATTGTTGCTACTGGCTCCGGTAAACGCGGCATCACTGCCGGTATCCTGTCGTTCCTGCATATTAAGCGCTCGCTTTATTATTCTGTCGGGCTACGGATGGCCCAAAACTCCATATCCAGCCCCGGGAACTCCCCTGCCAGGTGCAGGGCGAAGGCGCCGGACTTATCCATCTCGTGCCACAGCTCGCTGCCCTTCTCCAGCTCGAAATAGCTGTAGCCTGCATGCCACGGGATCTGCGGCGGCGCGACCGGCATGGCGCGCAGCATAATGCCCGGCAGCTGAAGCTGGACCAGATCGCGGATTTTCGACACCGGCGCGATTTTCATCTGCGCAGGGAAATGGGTTTGCAGGTGTTCGCCGGGCACATTCGCTTTGACGGCCAGCACGAAGCCAAACTCGCGTACCATGCTGGTTTCAGGAACGGTGGCAATGTTAAGACCATGCGAGCGCTCGTTAAGCGGCAGCTGAATAGCGTGGTCTTCCATCACCAGCGACAGCCCCTGACGCAGCATCAGCATCAGCTTACTGAAGCAGTTCGCCAGATCGTCGTGATCGTAGACCGGCAGCACGCTCTCCGTGGTCCGTTGCGGGGTCCAGGTGGCAAGCTCGGACGCAAACGGCAGCCAGCTGCGCCAGAGGGTTTCCGGGTGCAGCAGCGGCAGCGTTTTTAAATGCGAAACCTCGCCAAGATGACGGTTCACCAGCGACAGTAACGTAAATTCAATCAGTTCCGAGGTGTTAAAACGGCCAGGCTGGCGCAGACGGCCGCCGATCTGCTGGCTGCGCTGCACCAGTAAGCCGTGCAGATCGTTAATCATGCTGTAGATCTGCGGACTGTTATTGGCGTTCAGCATCGGCGGGATGTAACTGTTATCGAGCCGGACGTGGTTGTCGTGGCGTTTTTCAGTGACAAACGCCACGCCGATGGCGGTCCATTCTGCCGTGAGATCCTTTTCCAGCATCAGCGTCAGGCGCAGGCGGCCAAACTGTACGGTGGCATCCCCCACCGACATGGCGTTGTCGTCTTCGACCTCTTGCTCGAACGCGATGAAGCGCGCCAGCGAGGCCGGTTCTTCGCTGAAGATCACCTCTTCCCGCTCGCCACGACGTACCGGCAGTGCGAGCACCACCTTTTCGTTGGTGAGATTGTCAGGGATTTTAAGCGGCACAGGACCATTGCGTCCGTTGCGCACCTGGAAGAAGGTCCCGTCTGGCAGAAGCCCACTGCAGTAGCTCAGGGCAATGCATCCCTGACGAAGCATCGCTTCGTCGAGTTCAACATCAAGAAAGCCACAAAGATAGGAACGCTGCAACGCACCCCATTCACGAACGTGGTTGAGCAGATAACTTTCAGTCCGCTGAAAATGGTGTGGACGCAGGAACATGCCTTCGGTCCAGACGACCTTTTCTGCTTTCGTCATGATGATGTGTTTCCTGTTGTGAAGCGCGTTACTGGCTGATGACCCGAATGCCATTTACGTCGAGAAAAACGTTGGCCTGGAGTTCATCCGCGGACCATTTCCAGAACTGGTAGATATGATTTTCGCCTGGCACAGGCAGAGGGAGAGACACGCGCCATTTTTTACCATCCAGCTTCTGATATTCCGCCATCACGCCGATGTAGCGAGCCTCGGGATCGCTCTGACCGCTGAGGGTTTTCGATAGCTGTCCCGGCATCAGGAAGAACACATCGCTGTTCAGCAGATTCGCGCCAAGGGTTGCTGACGCGTTGTTCTGCAGGGAATAGAAGTCGCTGGACATGAAATCCGCATCGGATTTCAACAACAGCACACGGACTTTAAGCGGCGCAGAATCATTGATTTGTGGATGAGCCTGAAACTGCAGATTGTAGCGGGAGGGGTCGCTGTGTGAAGACGACGTACAACCACTCACAAGGGCGAAAAACGCCGCGTAAAAGACCAACCACAGCTTATGAAAATTTTTATTATTCATAAAAATACGCCCACGAAAGCCGTTTAGTTCAGGATCCAGGTACCGTTAGCGCTGTCTTTGCAGGCTTTGCTGTTGCCATCGACATCAACGCAGGTCGCTTTTTTACGCGCCTTAGGACGAATGGCCTGTTTACGGACGGTCGCTTCATACTGGTCGGCTTTGATAACTGCACGCATCGGGACGTAACCAATCAGCTGGTCATTACCCTCATCGGCAAGCGCCATCCAGTAGTGTTCAACCTGACCCAGCACCACGTAGGTTTTTCCGGTTTCCAGCGTACGGATAACCTTTCCGCCAAAGTCAGGACGGCTCATCAGGGAAGCCGGATACATGGCACGATAAGGCTCGTCGAGCGGAGTGAATTCCGTCGGCGGCAACACGGCGTGACGGTGCGTTAAGGTGACACCGTTGACCTGACTGGTCACGATCGTGTCGTCGTTGATTGCAGGTTTCTGTGGCGCTTTACAGCCCGCCACCGCCATGACAAACAGAAGTGAAAACAGTACGCGCATTTTCATATGCTTTTCCGTAGCGATATTTCGATAATGGAGATAAGGGGATGAAATTTGACTTAGGTGCTATTGTTAAAATAGTCAGGATAATTTCGGGGTGTTACTATTTTGAGGGCATAGCTACCGCACGAACCTTTCAGAATAAGGCCCAGCGTCTTCCTGACATATTTTGACAAACGGTAAACAAGTTTACATGAGCTTCGCATCAATTCAATATTTACCGCTACGTAAGTGGCGGTTAATGAAGCAGTCGAAACATTATAGGATTTATCTGATAAAAAAACCCGACATGGCCTACTTTCACTTATTTTCACTCCACACACAGACGTAAGTTATTGTTGTAAAAATAAAAAACACAAAAGAGAACGACTTTCATTAACGCAATAAAGCTATTATCGCCACTACCATAATTAGTAGAATTCTCCTATTGGTGATGTCAAAACAATATATCGCCGATGAATTATTTGTTGCACTAACAGGGTATCTTTAATATTAACCGTACTGCCCGCTCGCAGGACGCCTATTTCACTTATGACGCGGGCGTTAATTTTACTACTCAAAATAACTTTATATTTCACGCTGTGATAATTACCGCATAAGACTTCAAAACAGTCATTAATCATTAAGCCAGAATAAACATTCAGGTCCCTATTTTAATCCTGAAGGTGCTATACCCCCTGCCAGCCGTGGCATTTCTGTTTCTGATCGACCTGAGCCTTCATTCGAAATTTTATCGGTGCTACATCCTTCCTCGCCCACCGCTATCTACCCCACCTACTGGATGATGTTC
>NZ_JTLF01000191.1:0-37751 GCF_000798855.1 Enterobacter sp. ZOR0014
CCATGGGTGGCGCTTTTTTAGCTGTGATGGGCAGGTAAAATCTGTGTCGTGAGAAAATAACGCTCATTTAAAACGATTATTTTTTAAACGCAAAAGAGCTTATTCAAGTAATGTTAGTTTGTCTCAAAATTTCAGTAGCACCATCCACAAATCAAACACCCTACCCCAAAACCACCCAACCCATTGTTTTTAATGGCTTTTACTAAACTAAACGTGCAGTAACAACCGCTACTCAACAAAATATGTAAACTACTGTGATAACTAAATTATAATTCATATACTTCGTTAAAAAAGTGGGGGTCAAAATGAGATTAACCTTAATGCTGTTGTGCTGTCTGGTGCCAACTTTAGCCTGGGCAGGTGAACTGCCAAAACCTGTTGGAAAACCTATTTTGACGATTTACGGTAATATAGAAAATACCAACGAAGAGGGAAAAGCAGTGTTTGATCTCGCCAGCCTTGAAAAACTAGGGATGGTGAGTTTCGAGACGACATCGCCCTGGTATAACGGACGTACAAAGTTTGAGGGTGTCCCTATGAGAAAACTCATGGATTATGTGGGGGCAAAGGGTACTAACGTTAACGTCATTGCGCTCAATGATTACTCTACCGTCATCCCTCTTAGCGACTTCAAAAAATACAACGCCATACTTGCCTTAAAGGTCAATGGCGAATATATGCGCATCCGCGACAAAGGCCCGTCGTTCATTGTTTACCCTTATGACAGTCTTCCTGAGTTGAATAATCAAATTTATTATTCTCGTTCAGCATGGCAGGTTAGCAAAATGAAGATTGAGTAGCAGTTCAGGAGAACATAATGAACAGGATACTGGTTGGTATCATTTTTTCTCTTTTTATCACGACAGGATATATTGCATTCCTTGTTTACGATCGACAGCAGGAGTTGCAAAAACTGACTCAATACACCGAGTCCTGGTCCGTGGCTCAACTGGTATCAGAGTATTACCGATTTGAATCATGGCTTGGTCTATACGCAACCGATACCGATGACGTTACGATAGACCAGGTCCGCATGCGTCTTGAAATTATGCTAAGCCAGAGCGATTTAATGAACGGCGGGGATTTAGGTCGCTATATTGACAGCGATAAAATGCACCAGGAACTCGCTTCGCGTTTAGAGAAAATACTGGCGTATCTGGATGGCAATCTCGAAAAAATGAGCCATTCGGAGTTACAGGCATACCTGAAAAATATGCATATGCTTGATGCGCCGCTCAGCCAACTTTCGGCCACGGCATTAACAAAAGATATTAATACAGTTAATGAATCCAACAGAAAAATCCAAATCCTGTATTATATTTACTCCGCACTTTCATTACTTCTGGTGATTTTAAGCTTTATTCTGGGCTTTTTAATGATCTACCAGAATAAAAACATTCTCAAAGCCCACATGCAGGTTAAAAGCCTGGCTGACGAACTACAGATATCAAAAGAAACGCTGCAGATTCAGAACGCGAAGCTGGAGTATGATGTTTATCATGATTCCCTGACCGGTATGAAAAACCGCCTTTTCTTCTGGGACGATCTCAACAAAATTAATCTTCAGGCGGATAAAAACCATATCCCCGTCACGGTGATGTTATTTGATTTAGACCGGTTTAAAGAGGTCAACGATACCTATGGTCATGATGCCGGAGATTTACTGCTGAACCAGGTCTCCCGCCGCCTTACCTCAATGAGCAGTGCGACGGATACGTTTTACCGTTTGGGTGGCGACGAGTTTGCCCTTCTCTCAAGCGGCCTGACGGAAAGCGCTGCGGTTTCACGCGCCAAAGAGATCAGCGATCATATCAGCCAGCCCTATACGATTAATAACCAGCTTATAAAAATTGCCACCTGCGTGGGTATTGTTTTATCGGATAACGAACGACGCTCTGATTATCTTTACAAGTTTGCCGATCTCGCCCTCTACGAAGCCAAAAAAGAGGGCTCGCAGCAGATAAAAGTCTTCCGTCAGTGGATGCTGCAAAAACTGCAGGAAAGCAGAACCCTTGAACATGATATGGCGCTGGCGCTCGATCACCATGAATTTGTTGTGTATTACCAGCCTATTGTCGATGCATTCAGCAATGATATTTACGGCTATGAAGCGCTTATTCGCTGGATACACCCGCAGAAGGGAATACTGTCGCCGGATTACTTTATCTCTGTCGCTGAAAAAACAGGGATGATCAATGAGATCGGTAAAAATGTGCTTGAGCTTGCCTGCCGGGAGGCCGTTTCCTGGGCGGTTCCGGCACGGATCTCGGTGAACGTCTCGCCTGTTCAGTTAGGCACGAAATCCTTTACGGCGATGGTGCAGTCTATTCTGAAAGAGACTGGGCTACCGGCCAATCGCCTTGAGTTAGAAGTCACCGAGTCTTCACTCTTCAGTGACAGCAACACGCCAGTCACTATTCTCAAAAAGCTCAGATCGCTGGGGGTAAGAATTTCGATCGATGATTTCGGTACCGGGTATTCATCGCTCTCACGGCTCAGTGAACTCAACTTTGATAAAATCAAAATAGATAAATCCTTTGTGAATCCCATATCCACGCAAGATGAAGCGCTGAATATCGTTAAGCTGATCGCCGGTATGGCGAAGAGTCTTAATATGAGGGTCATTGCAGAAGGTGTCGAAACCGAAGCTCAGCTTGAACGTCTTCAGGCGCTTGGCTGCGACCTCGTGCAGGGCTATCTGTTCGGAAAACCGCAGGCTGAAGTCGACAAAAAAATAAAAAGCGGTGCAGCGTGATCCCACCGGGATCACACTTTTCAGCCGTGGGTATTCACATCCCCTCACCAGCTGTTACCATTCAACCCGTAAATACCTTTCAACTCAACCCGAGGCTTTGATGCTGGAGAATGTCATCATCCGATAATCAGCTCCCCGACCTTTCAGGCCGGACTGATTATCAATGCGCCGAAATCGAATGCGGGCACCGCTGTGTGTTTGCACGTTTTGCACATGATGATTAAACAGGTTTTCCAGTATGAATTTATCGCGTCAGGAACAACGTACCTTACACGTTCTCGCCAAAGGTGGCCGTATTGTGCACGTCCGCGATACGTCCGGCCGCGTCACCGCCGTGGAATGCTACAGCCGCGAAGGGCTGCTGCTGTCTGATTGCACGCTCGCCGTCTTTAAAAAACTCAAAACTAAAAAGCTGATCAAATCCGTTAAGGGTCAGCCCTACCGCATCAATACCACCGGGCTGAACAACGTTCGTGCTCAGCCTGACAATCGTTAAGGAGAGGAATATGGATATCCCACGTATTTTTACCGTCAGCGAAAGCGAACACCGCATTCATAACCCCTTTACGCCAGAAAAGTACGCCACGCTGGGCCGCGTGTTACGCATGAAGCCAGACACGCGCATTCTCGATCTCGGCAGCGGCTCGGGAGAGATGCTTTGCACCTGGGCACGTGACCACGGGATTACCGGCACCGGCATCGACATGAGCCCGCTCTTTACTACGCAGGCCAAACTGCGCGCAGAGGAACTGGGCGTTGCCGAACGCGTTCAATTTTTTCATAACGACGCGGCAGGTTACGTTGCGGATGAAAAATGTGACGTGGCGGCGTGTATTGGAGCCACATGGATTGCAGGTGGCGTCGCCGGAACGATAAGCCTGCTGGCACAAAGCCTTAAGCGCGGGGGAATCATGCTCATCGGCGAACCTTACTGGCGGCGGCTTCCCGCAACGGATGAGATCGCTCGGGCCTGTGGCGCCTCGTCCATCGCAGACTTTCTCACCCTGCCCGACCTCGTCGCCTCTTTCGATCAGCAAGGCTATGACCTGGTGGAAATGGTGCTGGCCGACCAGGAAGGCTGGGACCGATACGAAGCCGCGAAATGGATGACGCTGCGTCGCTGGCTGGAGCAACACCCTGACGATGACTTTGCGCAGGAGGTGCGAGCGGAGCTGAAAAGCGCGCCTGAACGCCATGTGACCTACACGCGGGAATACCTCGGCTGGGGCGTGTTTGCGTTAATGGCACGACAGGAGGACGTTTGCGGTACCGCCTAAAGGGGAAACCGGATCACACAGAGTATAAATCGTTGTCGAAACCCGTGGGGTAATAGTCTGATGGCGTGTTTATGCAGAAGCCTGAAGAAACAGTGGATGACCAATTTTCGTTGTCCAGGATATTGCCTCACTTTCGCCTGCCCTTACCGCCCCCTCCGGGGCGGTAAGGCTTTTTTGCCTTGTGAAACGCCCTGACTGGTCAACTCCTGGTTCCCAGTTCTGAACGAATGAGGCATTACAAGTTGGTAGTCGAATGATAAGGTAGATTTCCCTCTCTCTACCGGGATGAAGCCAACGTGAGTATTTCAGACAACTATGAATGGTATAAGAATGACTACCTGGTGAGTACAGACAGAGAAAAGCTGGACGTGCAGGCCATCCATCAATATCTGACGAGATCAACCTGGGCAAAAGGTATTCACCTGGACATAGTCTCTTCCTCAATAGAAAACAGCCTTAACTTTGGCGTTTACCATAATGGAAACCAGATTGGTTTCGCTCGTCTGATAACGGATTATGCAACCTTCGCCTACCTTTGCGATGTTTATATACTTGAAGACTATCAGGGTGAGGGGCTTGGAAGATGGGTTATGGAATACATTCACAGTCACCCCGTGTTTGAGCCGCTTCGCAGGATCATGTTATTTACTACCACCGCGCCCTGGCTTTATGAGAAATTTGGCTACGAGCCCGTTAACAGGGAAAACTATGCCTGGACGATTACGCGGCCTGATATTTATACGGTTGGGGAAAAACAGGGTTGAGATTAGTTGACCGCTAAAATGCTCGGTAAAATTGATAGGATTTTGAATTACAATGTGACAAATACGGCACAGGGGAAGAATGCGGTTTACTTGAATGTAAGATAAATAGTCGATTTAGATGGTGCCGATAATAGGAATAAAACACGAGGTTAACGCATTGTTTTTATTGTTTTTTTAATTTTCGCATCTTTAAAATGCCCCCATAAATGCCCCCAGTTGGTTACTGCTTAGGGGCATTATGATCAAGTATGGTCTCTCTTGTAGTTGCGGGTAAACTCAACAAACATATTGTGAGCAGCCTGCTCATCTCCTAACGCAACTTCGCGCATGACTTGTAAGAGAAGTACGGTCATAGGCATCACTTCATCAAGATCCAGATCTGCGGGATAGCTATCTGGGTCAATGGCCATATCGAGATTATAAAACCACCATAACTCAATCTTTCGTGTGAGAGAAATTATTGTATTAATCTCAACAGTTACATTAAGTAAATCAGCCTCAGGAATTAAATCAAACATTTCATGAGAAAGTTTATTCCTGATTTTTTTTAGGCGTTCAAATGTTTCGATATCACACTGTTCTAAAGCGTTATGTTCCGTCAACCAGCTTATCGATGCATAAAGTCTACTTTTATTTCTATTTAAGACTTTTTCCCTGTACTCTACGAATTCATCTTCGTTTCCAAAACTTAAGTAAAAACGCTCTAATTTTCCAATTACAATTTCTTTTAGAAACTCAAAGGATGCAATAAAAATAGAATAAGAAATAACTCTTTCCTTTAATGATTTTGGCTCTAATATTCTCGCCCATTTTTTATAATTCTCATCGCCATGCATTGTTCAATCCCTTTTAAATAAATCAACATATTCAATCAACATTATTCCATTAAGATCTTTAGGTTTTTTAAATAATGTGTACTTGTCATCAATAAAAATGGGTTTATTATTAACAAGGCATTGATAAAACTTATTGCCATTGATAAGCACGCTATCAACATATTTAGATACATCACCCATTCCGAATTGCCTAAACTTGGTAAAAAACACCAACCAAAGAACATCGAAAACAGAATCTTTTGCTGAAGAACGCTTAACATCATCGACAATAATACCTTTAATAAAGTCTTTTATTTCAGGGTGTGACTTTTTGTGCTCTAGAAAAATAAGGTCGATAATAGCAAGAACATTCCCCATTACTTTTTCAGACTCTCTTTTTATCATGAAAAGCAGGCTTATTAATTTTTTGATTTCCTTGAGTTGCTTGGCCTTATCTTTGGAGAAAATAATCTTCAATCTATCTTTTTTAGTTAATTCAGAAATAAATTTATTTAGTATACTTGTGCCAGGATACTCATAATGAATATCCAACGCCTTGAGTGCCGCTTGCTCAAACTCTCTGAATGAAAAAGACTCTGCTCCTGACAATGAATACGGGTAGTACTTTTTAGAATGCTCTCTGTAAAGCCCATTCGGTAGCTTATTTATTTTTGTTTTAGACTCATTGATATTTAAGTTGTATTTATTCAATTCATCAGAAATATTTTTTAATACTTTCTTTGCATCAGATTCACTATTACAGAGAATTCGATAATCATCTTTAAATCTAACACCAACAAAGACGATATCCTTGAGCTTTAATGATACATCTCTATCTACTTTGGAAAGAATTATTTCCGCAATCAAATCACTTAGAGCAGACCCTACTGATATACCATTTGTTTTTTTATCATTTGAATATTGTAGCAATCTATCAAGCTTGTTACCTAACAGAGTGTATTCTTTATCGTTACGTGATATATTTTTGTCATGTAATGCCCAAGGAATGCTGTGAGTGTATATTGAGGCATAAAAATTGGTAATATCAGTTCTAACTAAGTAACTATAGTTTACTGCATCAACAATCAGATCCCTTTCAGCCATCTCAATCCACTCATATATCATCCTCCCAGAACGTATGGGTGACAGAGACAACCCCTCAGTTTTAGTAACAGGAATAGGCAAACTGTATGTGAAAATTTTAGTTTCATCATTAAAAAGATGGTTTACTACTAACTGCCAATCTTTGACAAGCCAGTAAACCATATCATGATAAAACTTGGGATGCTGTATACCAAAAATACGATGAGTGAGTGATGTTTTAGGATACGATACATTAACAATCTCTTTCTCTTTGAGATTATTAAGATTATCAAAATACGGTTTTCGATTTAGTTTAATCCCTCCGGCTTTGAAGCTAGGGGGTAAAACGTATTCCTCTGGAAAATAGCCATCATTCAATAACCATCGACCAACTACTCTTGGCTTAATATTATTGAGAAGCTTTTTAGTTTCAAGATAGTGCTCCTTAACCAGCATGCAACCCCCGCCTACTCAAACGTTATTGTTTTATCATGAAAATGGTAGTTTTATTCTACAACATTTTTCAAGTGACACATCACCATAGTTACTGACTGACATTGATTTTTTACCAACACATTAAAAGCATGCAATGCGTCATACTGACAAAAAATACTTCCCTGACCAAAATCGCACTACACCGCACCCGCCTGCGGTTTTCAGATCGCAAAAATTTTTCAGTTGGGATTTTTTACAAATGATAGCGCCAGACCGCGCCACAACTGGGGATTTACAGCGAGCAGGGAACTGAAAAGAGTGAAAAGAATTTCAGCTTTTTTCAGTTTAGCTTTACTCCAACATCGTAACCACTTGAATTAAGCTATTGATAGTAAAGAGATATAAAATTTTAGGTGAGATTTTTCATGATAACTGACGGCACACTTAAAAGTTAAGGAACTGATTCTTATAGACATTTTTTCTTAAGCAGCTGAAATTTAATGAGCCGAAGCCGGGAAAATTTTAGTTTCTCCCGGCGAACCGTTCAGTGGCTCTCTTTGGCTGCCAGTACGGCAGCGACGACTGGCAACGGTTCTGTCGGCCAATAATCTGGCATCCAGTCTGAGCCGGCGTGGCAACTGCTGGGATAATGTGGTGGCCGAATCGTTCTTCAGTTCACTGAAAAAGAACGCATCAAGAAAAGAATATACAGAACCTGGGCTCTCGCCCGGGCCGATATCTTCGATTACATTGAAGTCTTCTATAACCGGGCCCGGCGCCACCGCCATCTCGGCGGCGTCAGTCCGGAGGCCTTCAAACAGGCCTCGCCGTGAGGACAGAATTTGTCTACGGGCATGGGGTCAGTCCAGTAGCATCATTGAGCGCCGCACGAAGCGCTAAGGGTTCAAGTGATGTGTTTAAAGAGTCCGGCAACTTTTTTAGCTTCAAGGGATGGCATAAGTTCTAATACTGTTCGCGCTTGAGCCTGGTAACTACCCGCCAGTACGTTGTGCAATCCTTGAGCCGATACAACGCAAAGGCGTTTACCAAGTGTTATCAAGGATGATAATTGAAGATACAATCCGTTAGATTTTTTAAGCTAACTGATTGATTTTCTTATATGGTGCCGATAATAGGAGTCGAACCTACGACCTTCGCATTACGAATGCGCTGCTCTACCAACTGAGCTATATCGGCCCTGAGAGGCCGGTTACGAGTGTAACCACGGGGCAAAAGGTTAGATCTAACCGGGTGATGCGTCAATGCCCTTTTGAATCAAACGGCTATTTTTGCATCACCCGTGATTATTTACGCACGAATTGTATCGTCACCGAAGCCGATCCACTTGTACGTGGTCAGAGCTTCGAGGCCCATCGGACCGCGCGCGTGCAGTTTCTGCGTGCTGACCGCCACTTCTGCGCCAAGTCCAAACTGGCCACCGTCGGTGAAGCGCGTTGAGGCGTTGACATACACCGCAGAGGAGTCCACTTCGTTCACGAAGCGATCGGCATTGCGCAGCGTACGCGTCAGGATCGCGTCAGAATGCTGGGTACCATGCTCACGGATGTGGGCAATCGCGTCATCGAGATCGCTAACAATCTTCACGTTCAGATCCAGCGACAGGAACTCGTCATCGTATTGCTCCGCTTTGACTGGCACTACCTTAGCCGGGCCATCCTGGAGCAGTGCGAGCGCATTGGCATCCGCGTGCAGCGTTACGCCGCTCTCCGCCATCTGTTTGCTCAGCGCCGGGAGGAAGGTATTTGCAATACCCTGATGCACCAGCAGCGTTTCCACGGTGTTACAGGTACTTGGACGCTGAGTTTTGGCGTTAACGATAATCTTCAGCGCCGGGGCAATCTCTGCGCTGTCATCGACAACGATATGGCATACGCCGATACCGCCTGTAATGACCGGAATAGTGGACTGTTCACGGCACAGCTTGTGCAGACCTGCGCCACCGCGTGGGATTAACATGTCGATATATTTATCCATGCGCAGCATTTCGTTGACCAGCGCACGGTCTGGGCTCTCGATCGCCTGCACGGCTCCCGCCGGTAAGCCACACTCTTCCAGCGCCTGCTGAATGACGTTTACCGTCGCGGCGTTGGTGCGCCAGGTCTCTTTTCCGCCGCGCAGAATGGCAGCGTTACCGGTTTTCAGGCACAGAGAGGCGACGTCAACCGTCACGTTTGGACGGGCTTCATAAATCACACCAATGACGCCGAGCGGCACGCGGCGACGCTCCAGTCGCAAACCGCTGTCAAGCAGCCCACCGTCAATCACCTGCCCTACCGGGTCAGCCAGATTACAAACCTGACGGACATCATCAGCGATGCCTTTCAGGCGCGCCGGCGTCAGCGCAAGGCGGTCGAGCATCGCTTCGCTCAGGCCGTTTTCACGCGCCTCAGCTAAATCTTGTTCGTTGGCTCGCAGGATCTCAGCGGATTGCGATTCCAGATAATCAGCGATTTTTTCCAGCACGCGGTTTTTCTCACGGCTGGAAAGGAGCGCCAGTTTGTAAGAGGCGGCCTTCGCGGCTGCGCCCATTTGTTCCAGCATGTTCTGGCTCCTTAACGAATAATCATGTCATCGCGGTGAACGGCAACCGGGCCATATTCATAGCCCAGAATGGCGTCGATCTGCTGCGAATGGTGGCCCGCAATGCGGCGCAGCGCGTCGCTGTTATAGCGGCTTACGCCATGGGCGATATCGCGACCTTCAAGGTTACGGATGCGGATCACTTCACCACGGGAGAAGTTGCCTGTCACGCTTTTAATTCCTTTAGGAAGCAATGAACTCCCTCGTTCCAGAATCGCCGCCGTCGCGCCTTCATCAACGGTGAGCTCACCGGCAGGAGGCGCGCCAAATATCCAGCGCTTGCGGTTTTCCAGCGGGGATTCCTGCGCGTGGAAGCGGGTGCCGACAGAGATGCCTTCCATCACGTCACCAATCACGCCCGGGCGGCTGCCCGCCGCAATAATGGTGTCGATACCGGCACGGCACGCCACGTCAGCAGCCTGCAGCTTGGTTCCCATGCCACCGGTTCCTAGCCCTGAAACGCTGTCACCCGCGATGGCACGTAGCGCATCGTCGATGCCATGAACGTCGGTGATCAGTTCGGCTTCCGGGTTGGAGCGCGGATCGGCGGTAAACAGCCCTTGCTGATCGGTCAGAAGCAGGAGTTTATCAGCTCCAGCCAGAATGGCGGCCAGCGCAGAGAGATTATCGTTATCCCCCACTTTGATTTCAGCGGTGGCAACGGCATCGTTTTCGTTGATGACGGGAACAATGTTGTTGTCCAGCAGCGCGCGCAGGGTATCACGCGCGTTCAGGAAGCGCTCTCTGTCTTCCATATCCGCGCGCGTCAGCAGCATCTGCCCGACGTGAATACCATAGATAGAGAACAGCTGTTCCCAGAGTTGAATGAGTCGGCTTTGTCCCACGGCGGCCAGCAGCTGTTTAGAGGCGATCGTCGCGGGGAGTTCGGGGTAACCCAGATGTTCACGCCCGGCGGCAATCGCCCCGGAAGTCACAATCACAATACGATGCCCTGCGGCATGCAGTTGAGCGCACTGACGTACAAGCTCAACAATGTGGGCGCGATTTAGGCGGCGCGATCCGCCTGTTAACACACTGGTACCGAGTTTTACCACCAGCGTCTGGCTGTCACTCATGATTCTCTGCCGTTCAACGATAAGGGAAAGTAATGTCGAACGAACGTTTTAACAGGAGTCAGCCCGGTTGCCAACTGCCTTAGTACATCACAAAGCACTTTGTTGCGCGGGATCAGGAAGCGTAGCGGCAAAATTTGACGGATTTATTACCGAAATAATAAATCACAGTTTTTTAAAATTATTCTTAGTTTGTCATAAAAGTTTCATTCCAGAACGATAAAACCCTTCCTGTTTTTTCACGGGACTTAAGCATGAGCTTATCGTCCAGCGAATTTTTTTAGCGCGTTTATAAGACAGGATCGAAAATGAAAAAGAGCACTCTGGCATTAGTGGTTATGGGCGTGGTGGCTTCTGCATCCGTTCACGCAGCTGAAGTTTATAATAAAAACGGTAATAAACTGGACGTGTACGGCAAAGTTAAAGCGATGCACTATATCAGCGATGATGACACCAAAGATGGTGACCAGACGTACGTTCGCTTCGGTTTTAAAGGTGAAACCCAGATTAACGATCAGCTGACGGGCTATGGCCGTTGGGAAGCCGAATTTGCCGGTAACAAAGCCGAAAGCGACTCTTCTCAGAAAACACGCCTGGCGTTTGCGGGTCTGAAACTGAAAGACTTTGGTTCCCTGGATTATGGTCGTAACCTGGGTGCCCTGTACGACGTCGAAGCGTGGACCGATATGTTCCCTGAGTTCGGCGGCGACTCTTCCGCACAGACCGACAACTTTATGACCAAGCGTGCCAGCGGCCTTGCAACCTACCGTAACACCGATTTCTTCGGTGCGATTGATGGCCTGGACATGACGCTGCAGTACCAGGGCAAAAACGAAAACCGTGACGCCAAAAAACAGAACGGTGACGGTTTCGGTACCTCTCTGACCTATGACTTCGGCGGTAGCGATTTCGCCGTCAGCGGTGCGTACACCAACTCTGACCGCACCAACGCACAGAACCTGCTGGCGCGTGGTCAGGGCCAGAAAGCAGAAGCCTGGGCTACCGGTCTGAAATACGACGCGAACGATATTTATCTGGCAGCCATGTATTCCGAAACCCGCAATATGACGCCAATTTCCGGCGGCTTTGCTAATAAAGCGCAGAACTTTGAAGTTGTTGCACAATATCAGTTCGATTTCGGCCTGCGCCCGTCTCTGGGCTATGTCCAGTCTAAAGGCAAGGATATCGAAGGGATTGGTGACGAAGACCTGGTGAAATATATCGATGTCGGCGCGACCTATTACTTCAACAAAAATATGTCCGCATTTGTTGATTATAAAATCAACCAGATTGACGACGATAATAAACTGGGCGTAAGCAGCGATGATATTGTTGCGCTGGGTATGACGTACCAGTTCTAAGATTATCCGAATAAGAAAATCCCGGCAGATGTGCCGGGATTTTTTTTGCCCGAAATGAATGCGGTCTGATGCCCTCACCCCGGCCCTCTCCCACAGGGAGAGGGAGAAAAGCATTACGCGGTCAGCTTCACCGCTTCGCTGGAAAAGTTATCCGCGGGTTCGAACTTCAGCTCCAGAGAGGCCAGCAGTGCGCTCGCTTTGTCGTGGAACTCTTTGAGGGTATATTCCAGGCGATCAATCACTTCCTGATCGTTGATGGTGGTGGCCTGCCAGTTGCCGTCTTTATTAAACAGGCCAAACTGGTAGCTATAGGTAAAACGTTTCTCCTCAGCTTCCATTTCCATCCACCAGCCCCAGAATTCACGTTTTTCGGGTGCAGGCTTCACGTTGACGCAAACAGCCAGGCAGTCGAAAAAAAAGCGATTCTCTTCACACTGCTCTTCTCGAATATACGGGCCGAGAGCCATAAATTTCTTAATCAGCCTACTTTTCGGGTGTCCACTCGGTAACGTCATTGCGATCTCCTTTTGTGAAGCCACTGTTTTACCAAACCAGCAAAATTTAGCAATCTATTAACACAATCTCTGAGCGATCCAGCGCGTAATCTCTTTCAGTGCTTTGTCGAAATTCTGATATACCGGGCTGAACGGCACCTCAAGCAATTTGCCATCCGCAGATGACGAAGTGATTAAGCGTGACTCTTCCTCCGGGCTGAACGGATCGTTTTTCCAGAAACCGGACAACATCGGCGTCGGGCAACGGCGTCCCAGCAAACCTTGCGTTTTTAACGAGTAACGATTGAGCTCAACGCGCAGCGCTTCATCTGATGCATCATGCATGCCAAGGCGGCTGGCCAGCACGTCAAGGTACATTTCCGGCACGCTGCCCTGACGGGCAGGATCGCTAAGCAGGGCGTGGACTACCGGGCCCAGGCACGCGACGGCCTTCAGGCGCGATGATTCAAGGTAAGCCAGACGCACTGCGACGTTCGCCCCAAAGCGGAAGCCGAATGCCGCCACGCGGGTGTGGTCAACCCAAGGAATGTTTTCCAGCGCTTTTAGCGCATGCTGGTGCAGCAGACTGGAATCCTGAGTCAGCTTCCATTTGGATGAGAAACCAATTGAGGGCATATCAAGCGTCAACATCGCGATCCCTTTTGGTGCGAAGTAACGCTCATACAGGCTGTAATAGTCGATTTGCAGCGAATCCAGCCCGCCGCACATCAGGACGGTCGGGAACGGGCCGTCTCCTTCAGGCATATGAAGGAACCCGGTGACGGGCGCACCGCCGGGAATGGTGAACTCCAGTTCGCGCATCTGGCCCGGAAGGCGCTGAGCCGCTTCTTCATAGGCTCGGTTCGCCAGCGCCTGAGCCTGCTCAGCCAGCTCATCACCTTTTAAATGCGGGTAGGCGGCAATGGCGTAGAGATTGGCCGCATGGAGCCAGTGCTTGCCGCTCCGCGTAGCATCTTCCTCCTGGCTGGCTTTTTGCTGCCAGAGCATCGCCTGTTTAGACCATTCATAGATCCAGTTGCCGCCGCGATAGCCGACCACCGTGTCGTAGAGTTCGCTGTCTGTGCGCTCCGACTCGCTCATGACGATACGCGCCTGCACATCCAGGATTTCACGCGGATCAATACCGCGCCAAATCCACATCAGGCGGTTAATCATGCGATACCAGTGGGGGACGTTTTTGCCGTCTAAGGCAGACTGGACGGCAGGCTGGATACCCGGATTGAACCGACGGACCAGCGTCGACGTTTCAGGGTGTTTGAAACGGGGTTTGAAGAGTGTCTCGGTGAGATTCGCCTGCGTCATTGCGTTGCCTCCATGGATACGTCATATAACGTCCATTGTAACGCGTGGCAGGATAAAAAGAACAACGCCCGACATAGCCGGGCGTGTAAAGTTACGTGCGGAAATTAACGGCCTGAAATAGGCGGTACAAAGACCACGCCCATATCCCATGGCTGTTCAATCCAGGTATCCTGAGGGATATCAATCACGTAATCGTCAACCAGTGGGCGACCCGCCGGTTTCGCGAAGATAGTGACGAAATGCGCTTTTGGATACATTTCGCGGATAGCCACCGCGGTACCACCGGTGTCCACCAGATCGTCGATGACGATAAAGCCTTCACCGTCGCCTTCAGCGCGTTTCAGCACTTTCAGCTCACGCTGGTTGTCGTGGTCATAGCTGGAGATGCAAACGGTATCGACATGACGAATACCCAGCTCACGTGCCAGCAGCGCCCCCGGTACCAGACCGCCACGGCTGACGGCAATAATGCCTTTCCACTGTTCGGAAGGCATCAGACGCGCAGCCAGTTTGCGGGCGTGAATCTGCAACATGTCCCAGGTGACGACGTATTTTTCGCTCATGTGAAGTGTCCCAGCCTGTTTTTATACGGCTTAAAAAGTGTTCGAGGGGGAAATAGGTTGCGCGAGATTATAGAGATCTGACGCACTAAAAACCAGTGTTTAGCGCCCTCTGCCTGAGTTTTTACATGCTTTATGCTACCAGCCCGCAGAGAAAGTGGTATTCTCAGTTGCATCTCGCAAGCCTGTCTTGTGGTAACTATTAACCTGCTAACCCTGTGACCTGCAACCTTGTTTGCAGAGCATCGACAAGGAGACTTATCGTGTCTGAACTGTCTCAATTATCTCCGCAGCCGCTGTGGGATATTTTTGCCAAAATCTGTTCCATTCCACACCCTTCCTATCATGAAGAACAGCTTGCCGAACATATTATGGGTTGGGCGAAGGAAAAAGGTCTGCACGCTGAACGCGACCAGGTTGGCAACATTCTTATCCGTAAACCGGCCACCGCAGGCATGGAAAACCGCAAACCGGTTGTCCTGCAGGCGCACCTGGACATGGTGCCACAGAAAAACAACGATACCGTTCACGATTTCACTAAAGACCCGATCCAGCCCTACATCGACGGCGACTGGGTGAAAGCGCGCGGCACCACCCTGGGTGCAGATAACGGCATCGGCATGGCTTCTGCGCTGGCCGTGCTGGCGGATGACAGCGTTGAGCACGGTCCGCTGGAAGTGCTGCTGACCATGACCGAAGAAGCGGGCATGGACGGCGCATTCGGTCTGCAGGCGAACTGGCTGCAGGCTGATATCCTGATCAACACCGACTCCGAAGAAGAAGGTGAGATCTACATGGGCTGCGCGGGCGGGATTGATTTCATCTCTACCCTGCCACTGTCACGCGAAGCGGTGCCTGCGGGTTACCAGACCTTCAAGCTGACGCTGAAAGGGCTGAAAGGCGGCCACTCCGGCGGCGATATTCACCTGGGACTGGGCAACGCCAACAAACTGCTGGCACGCTTCCTGGCGGGCCACGCGGCTGAGCTGGATCTGCGCCTGGTAGACTTCAACGGCGGTACCTTGCGCAACGCGATCCCACGCGAAGCCTTCGCCACCGTTGCAGTACCTGCAGCAAAAGCGGACGAGCTGAAAAAACTCTCCAGCGTATACCTGGATATCCTGAAAAACGAACTGTCAGCGAAAGAGAAAAACCTGACCGTGGTGCTGGAGTCTGTTACTACCGACAAAGCCGCGCTGACCGTGCAGTCTCGTGACACCTTTGTTCAGTTGCTGAACGCGACGCCAAACGGCGTGATCCGCAACTCTGACGTGGCGAAAGGCGTGGTAGAAACCTCACTGAACGTGGGCGTGGTCACCATGAGCGACGACAGTGCAGAAATTATCTGCCTGATCCGTTCCCTGATCGACAGCGGTAAAGAGTACGTGGTGAGCATGCTGGAATCTTTGGGGACGCTGGCGGGTGCCAAAACCTCCGCTAAAGGCAGCTACCCGGGCTGGCAGCCGGATGCCAGTTCTCCGGTGATGGCGCTGGTGCGCGAAACCTATCAGCGTCTGTTCAACAGCACGCCGAACATTCAGGTGATCCACGCGGGTCTGGAGTGTGGTCTGTTCAAGAAACCGTATCCGAACATGGACATGGTCTCTATCGGGCCAACCATTACCGGGCCGCACTCGCCGGATGAGCAAGTTCATATCGAAAGTGTGGGCCATTACTGGACCCTGCTGACCGAGTTGCTGAAGGCGATTCCTGCTAAGTAATTCGTCGTCTGTTGCCCGGTGGCGCTACGCTTACCGGGCCTACGATTGGCGTAATCTACAATCCCAAAACCAACTGACGCTCTAACTGCGGATCCAACAGTGTGACGTGCAGCCCCACCAGCCTTACTCCGCGCCCTGCCCGCCGTTCTTCCCATGCTTTTTTTGCCGTCGCGATAAGATCGTCTCTGTTCAGACGCGGCCAGACGTGCTCCTGCGTAGTCTGCTGGAAGTCGTTAAACTTGAGCTTCACGCCCTGCCGGGCGATGAGCAGATCGGGCTTAACCTTCGCTAAGCGCCTTTCCAGCTCAGGATAAAGCTGTTCAGTGATGATGAATTCACATTCGGACCAGTCGTGAATATCTTCCATCAGCGTGCGTTCAACACCAACCGATTTACGCAACCGCTCGCTGCTTACGCTGCGTTCATCAATGCCCTGACTGCGTTCCCACAGCACGCGACCAAACTTTCCGAAACGCTTGAGTAGCATAGCCAGATCGCTTCGCTGCACATCTTCGCAGGTGCGTAATCCCATACTTTCCAGCTTCGCGGCGGAGACTTTGCCTACGCCGGGGATTTTGCCAAGCGGAAGCGTTTTCAAAAACGCAGGCACCTCTTCGGGGGTAATGACGTACTGACCGTTGGGTTTATTTAAATCGGAGGCGATTTTAGCGAGAAATTTTACCGGCGCGACCCCTGCCGATGCGGTGAGATTCAGCTCGCTGGAAATAGTCTGGCGGATCTCCTGCGCCATCAGGGTGGCGGAGCCGTGACAGTGAAGGCTGTCGGTGACGTCTAGATAGGCTTCGTCCAGGGATAGCGGCTCAATCAGTGAGGTATAGCGTGAGAAGATTTCCCGTATATGGTTCGACGCTTCTTTATAGGCTTCAAAGCGCCCAGGCAAAAGGGTGAGGTGCGGGCAGAGTTTTAACGCCATCGCCGTCGGCATGGCGCTGCGCACGCCAAATTTGCGCGCAGGGTAGTTGGCGGTGCTGATCACCCCACGCTGTACGCGGCTGCCGCCAATGGCGATGGGGATATCCCGCAGCGCCGGGTTGTCACGCATCTCCACTGCGGCAAAAAAGCAGTCCATATCGACATGGATTATTTTGCGCATAGTAAGCCCTCACTCATAACTGGATAAGTATACAGTAAACAAATGAGGGTTGAGAAGTGTACGTGGGAATTGTCGGGTGGCGGCTTCGCCTTACCCGACTAACAAGACTAAATAATGCGCTGCTGTTCGCGGGCCATTCTTTTTTTCCGCGCATCGCACGGTTCCGGGCAGTCGCAGACCTTTTCCATTCCGAGAGAAGAGATCCCGCCGCAGCTGCCCTGAATGCTTTTACGCTTGATGATCCAGCCTAATGACATGCCGAATACCACCAGCACAAACACCGCAAAGGTCGCCAGAAAGGTCAACATGATCAGCCTCCGAAATCATCAAGGAGGATGTTCTCATCTTCCACGCCGAGATCTTTCAGCATCTTGATCACAGCGGCATTCATCATTGGCGGACCACACATGTAGAACTCGCAGTCTTCTGGTGCCGGGTGCTGTTTGAGGTAATTTTCATAGAGCACGTTGTGGATGAAGCCCGTATAGCCTGTCCAGTTATCTTCCGGCTGCGGGTCGGAAAGCGCCACGTGGAAGGTAAAGTTAGGGTTCTCACGCGCCAGCTGTTCGAACTCATCGTCATAGAACATTTCGCGCAGGGAACGCGCCCCATACCAGAAGCTGATCTTACGCGTGCTCCCAAGACGCTTGAGCTGGTCAAAGATGTGTGAGCGCATCGGCGCCATACCCGCGCCCCCGCCGATAAAGACCATTTCTGCGTCGGTATCTTTGGCAAAGAACTCCCCGAACGGACCGGAGATGGTGACTTTGTCGCCAGGCTTGAGGGACCAAATGTACGACGACATCACGCCCGGCGGGGCATGTGGCACGTTTGGCGGCGGAGTGGCGATACGCACGTTGAGCATAATGATGCCCTTCTCTTCCGGGTAGTTAGCCATGGAATAGGCGCGAAGCGCGGGCTCTTTGACCTCGGAAACAAAGCGGAAGAGATTAAATTTATCCCAGTCGGCACGGTACTCTTCAGGCACCTCGAAGTCGGCATACGCCACGGTGTGTGCCGGACAATCAATCTGGATATAGCCACCCGCACGGAACGGGACGCTCTCCCCTTCAGGCACGCGCAGCTTAAGCTCTTTAATGAAGGTGGCTTTGTTATCGTTAGAGATAACCTCGCACTCCCATTTTTTCACGCCGAAGATCTCTTCCGGCAGCTCAATCTTCATGTTCTGACGCACCGCGACCTGGCATGCCAGACGACAACCCTCTTTCGCTTCACGTTTCGTAATATGCGACAGTTCTGTGGGCAGAATATCACCGCCCCCCTCTTTCACCGTCACACGGCACTGCCCGCATGAGCCGCCGCCACCGCAGGCTGACGAGACAAAGATCCCGTTGCCGGAGAGCGTATTAAGCAGTTTATCCCCTGCCGGGGTACGGATCTGATTCTGGGGATCGTCATTGATATCAATGACCACATCACCGGAATTGACCAGCTTCGCGCGCGCCGCCAGAATCAGCCCTGAGAGCACCAGTACTATCAGCGTGAACATCACCACGCCAAGAATAATTTCCATCTTTTAGCCCTTATAGCTGCACACCGGAGAAGGACATAAAGCCCAACGCCATCAGGCCGGTGGTGATAAAGGTGATCCCTAAGCCACGCAGCCCGGCAGGGACGTTGGCATATTTCATTTTTTCGCGGATCCCCGCCATGGTAACAATCGCCAGCATCCAGCCGATACCGGATCCAAAGCCATACACCACGGATTCACTGAAGTTGTAATCACGCTGAACCATGAATGAGACGCCACCAAAGATGGCACAGTTTACGGCGATGAGCGGCAGGAAGATCCCCAGCGCGTTGTACAGCGACGGGAAATACTTATCGAGGATCATCTCCAGGATTTGCACCAGCGCCGCAATTACCCCGATAAAGGTGATGAAGTTCAGGAAGCTGAGATCAATCCCCTCCACCAGCGCACTGTCCCGCAGCACAAAGTTGAACACCAGGTTGTTAATCGGAACGGAAAGCCCCAACACCACGGTGACCGCCACGCCCAGACCAAATGCCGTCGAGACCTTTTTGGAAACGGCAAGGAACGTACACATGCCCAGGAAGAAGGCGAGCGCCATGTTTTCAACAAACACCGCGCGCACAAATAAACTCAGGTAATGAGCCATTGTCGGTTACTCCTTTTCCTGCTGTTCGGGCTTCAACGTACGAATCAGCCAGATCAGCAAACCGATAATGAAAAATGCGCTTGGGGCCAGCAGGAACAGTCCGTTTGGCAGATACCAGCCGCCGTTCTGTACCGTGTCCAGCACCGTGATGCCAAACAGCTTGCCGCTGCCAATAAGCTCGCGCAGGAAACCGACCGTCAGCAGGATCACGCCGTAGCCCAGACCGTTGCCGATCCCATCCATAAAGCTCGCCAGCGGCGGCATTTTCATGGCGTAGGCTTCAGCGCGTCCCATCACGATACAGTTGGTGATAATCAGGCCGACAAACACCGAAAGCTGCTTCGAGGTTTCATAAGCAAACGCGCGCAGCAGCTGATCAACGACGATCACCAGCGAAGCGATGATCGCCATCTGGACGATGATCCTTACGCTGTTGGGTATGTGGTGGCGGATCATTGAGATAAACATGCTGGAGAACGCTGTCACCAGCGTAACTGCCAGCGTCATCACTACCGCCGTTTCCAGTTTGGTCGTCACCGCCAGGGCAGAGCAAACGCCCAGCACCTGCAGCGTTATCGGGTTATTGGCTAAAAGTGGTCCAGTCAGTACCTTTTTAACTTCTTTCAGTTCACCCGTATCAGCCATTGTTTAGCGCTCCTTCACGTACGTTTTTCAGGAAGGGACCAAAGCCCAGTTCACCCATCCAGAAATCAAAACTGTGCTGCACCCCGTTAGAGGTGAGCGTGGCCCCGGAAAGGCCGTCAACGGCGAAGTCATCACCGGGACGCGCGCCCCCTTTCACCACCTTAAGCGCAGGCTGACCGTTATCGTCGAGTACTTTTTTACCGACAAACTGCGCACGCCAGTTAGGGTTCTCAACTTCGCCACCCAGCCCCGGCGTTTCGCCCTGATCATAATAAGTAATGCCTTTGACCGTGCGGCCATCGGTGTCCAGCGCCACAAAGGCGTACATCATTGACCACAAGCCGTTACCATAGATGGGCAAAACCACTTCCTGCACGCGTTTTTGCTCGTCACGAACGAGATAAATCTCCGCAATATTGCTGCGGCGCTTAATCCCTGCCGGATCCTGAGAGGCATCAAGCGAAGTGCTCATCTGCGGATCTTTCAGCGCCAGCGCCTGGTTATATTTCGCCGGGTCTTTATCCATCAGTTCACCGGTTTTTAAATTCACCAGCCGTGCGGTAATGCGTTCAGCAAACACGGCTGAGACGTCGTCCTTCGTCATGCCTTCCTGCATCAGCCCGGCCACGGCCAGGATGTTACGCTGTTTATCCAGCGCCCGTTGCTCCTGCTGCAGCGGTTTTAACCCGACGGCAGAACCGGCGACGACAATGGAACAGACCAGGCAAAGCACCAGAACCACCAGCAATGTTTTGCTGATGCTGTCGTTATTTTTGACTTCAGCCACGCGCCTTCCTCCGCTTAATGTTGGCGCGCACGACCAGATAGTCGAACAGCGGCGCAAACAGATTGGCAAACAGAATGGCCAACATCATCCCTTCCGGATAGGCCGGGTTGACCACGCGAATCAATACACACATCACCCCAATGAGCGCGCCGTAACACCATTTACCTCTGTCGGTAAACGAGGCCGAGACGGGATCGGTGGCCATGAACATCATGCCAAACGCAAAACCGCCCAGCACAAGGTGCCAGTACCACGGCATAGAAAACATCGGGTTCGTGTTTGAACCAATGAGATTGAACAGGGTGGCAGTAAGCACCATCCCGAGCATCACGCCTGCGACGATGCGCCAGGAGGCCACGCGACCAAAGAGAATGATAGCCCCACCGAGCAAAATCATCAGGGTAGACACTTCCCCGATGGAGCCCGGGATGTTGCCAATAAACGCATCAAACCAGGTCACCGGCTGGCTGGTCGCATTATTGACCAGCGTTTCACCGCCGCCTGCCGCCCACTGGGAAAGGGGGGTCGCACCAGAGAAACCGTCCGCAGCCGTCCACACCAGGTCACCTGAGATCTGCGCCGGGTAGGCAAAGAACAGGAACGCACGCCCCGCCAGCGCCGGGTTCAGGAAGTTACGCCCGGTCCCGCCGAAGATCTCTTTGGCAATCACGACGCCAAAGCTTATCCCCAACGCCGCCTGCCAGAGTGGCAGCGTAGGTGGCACAATCAGCGCAAACAGGATAGAGGTAACAAAGAAGCCCTCGTTAATCTCGTGTTTGCGGATGATGGCGAACAGCACTTCCCAGAAACCGCCCACGATAAAGACAGTCATATAAATCGGCAGGAAGAATACCGCCCCCAGCGTCATCATGCTGAGCCAGCCCGCGTCCGCCGCGAAGCTCACGCCTAACGACTGTGCCAGGCGGTAGTGCCAGTCAGACTGAATGACCTGCGCCAGCTGCTGCGCATCATAGAGATGATGCAGCGCCGGAATGGTTTGCAGACCCACGTTGTACATACCCCAGAACATGGCCGGGAAGACCGCAAACCACACCAGGATCATCATGCGTTTCAGGTCGATGGCATCGCGAACGTGCGCCGCCCCTTTCGTCACCAGACCCGGCGTGTAGAAAATGGTCGTCGTCGCTTCGTACAGCGGGTAGTACTTCTTCAGTTTACCCTCGGTAAAATGCGGCTCTATTTTTTCAAAGAGGTGTTTTAAGCCCATCGTTATCCTTCCTGCTCAATGCGGGTTAACACCTCGCGCAATACGGGTCCATATTCGTATTTACCTGGACACACATAGGTACACAGCGCCAAATCTTCTTCATCCAGCTCGAGACAGCCCAGCGCCTGCGCGCCGTCGGTATCACCGGCAAGGAGATCGCGCAGCAGCACGGTGGGCAGAATGTCCAGCGGCATCACGCGTTCGTAGTTGCCAATCGGGACCATTGCGCGCTCACCGCCGTTCGTGCTGGTGGAGAAATTAAAGAGCTTATGACGCAGGAAGTGACCCAGCGTAGTGCGGGTCACGGAGTATTTCTCTGCACCCGGCAGCACCCAACCGAACAGCTCTTTCTCACGCCCTTCCTGCACAACGCTCACCTGAAGATGGAAACGGCCCAGATACGCATGCGCATCAACTGCACGGCGCCCACTGAGTACTGAACCGGAAATCAGGCGGTTTTCACCCTCTTTCGTTTCCCCGGAAAGCAGGTCATTAAGATCGGCTCCCAGAAGCGTTTTTACCAGGCGCGGGTTTGCAGCCTGCGGACCGCCGATAGCGATGACCCGTTCAGCGCAGAGAACGCCAGTGGTAAAGAGCTTACCAATGGCAATGACGTCCTGATAATTAAGATGCCAGACCTGTTTTTTCAGACTCACCGGCTCAAGGAAGTGAATATGGGTGCCGACCAGCCCAGCCGGATGTGGACCCGAAAATTCATTAAACGTGACCTGCCCCTGCGGATGGCCGCCAAGCTTGCCACCGCCGGCCTGGCAGACGTGAACTTTTCCGGGCGTCAGGCGCGTTAAAACCGTCAGCCCGGCATCGAAGGCTTTACGCTGCGCCAGAATAACGGGCTGCGGGTCTGCGCTGAGCGGGTTGGTGTCGATGGCCGTCACGAATATGGCAGCCGGGGCCGTATCAGGAGCGGGGGATTTGCTGAAAGGACGCGTGCGAAGTGCCGTCCACAAACCGGATGCCAGCAGTTGAGCCTGCACAGTTTCCCGGCTAAGCGACGCGAGTTCTGCGGCGTCGTAATGGGCAAACTCACGCTGTTCATCGCCTTCAATGCGGATCACCACCGACTGAAGGACACGGCGCTCGCCACGATTGATCGCCACAACGGTGCCGCTGGCGGGAGCAGTGAACAGCACGCCGGGATTTTTTTTATCCTCAAAGAGCGCCTGCCCTTTGATAACGCGATCGCCTTCCTGAACCAGCATCGAGGGACGCATTCCCAGATAATCGTCGCCTACGATGGCGACATGACGGACACTTGCACCGGGCGAAACGTGCTGCTCGGGCACGCCTGCAATCGGCAGATTAAGTCCTTTTTTTATTTTAAACATGTGGTTAGCAGGTTTCCATAAACAACAATCCAGTGGGCGCGAAGTGTACCATTTTCCCCTTCTCACGGGCAGGGGATCCGCCTGCGGGTGCGCCAAATTGCGAGCTAATACGCAAAGTTCCTGGAGCCAGCGTGATTTTGATGGTTTATAAAGTAAAACTAATTTGTAAACTCATCGCCCGACTCTTGCGAAAATCTATAGCGGTGCTAATGTGAGCGCTCCTAACAGAATAATCTGATTTCGGGTCTCTTTTGCCGCCCTGGCAAGTTGGTCTACGTTTTATCAAGGAACTTGTAGTATGCGTAAAATCGCATTGTTCATTGCGATGCTTCTGATTCCGTGCATGTCGTTTGCCGGGCTGCTCAGCAGCAACAGCTCCACGACGCCGATCAGCAAAGAATATAAACAGCAGTTAATGGGATCGCCGGTTTATATTCAAATCTTCAAGGAAGAACGCACGCTCGATCTATTTGTGAAAATGGGCGAGACATATCAGCTGCTTGATAGCTACAAAATTTGTAATTACTCCGGCGGGCTGGGGCCAAAACAGCGCCAGGGTGATTTTAAAAGTCCGGAAGGGTTTTATAACGTTCAGCGTAGCCAGCTCAAACCGGACAGCCGCTTCTATAAAGCCATTAACATCGGTTTCCCCAATGCCTATGACCGTGCTCACGGTTATGAAGGGAAATACCTGATGATCCACGGTGCCTGCGTGTCTATCGGCTGTTATGCGATGACCGATGCCGGCATTGATGAAATTTTCCAGTTCGTAACAGGCGCGCTGGTGTTCGGGCAGCCTAACGTTCAGGTCAGCATTTATCCGTTCCGTATGACGGATGCCAACATGGCCCGCCATAAGTACTCCTATTACGCCGATTTCTGGAAACAGCTGAAGCCGGGTTACGACTACTTTGAGCAGACCCACAAGCCGCCTGTGGTTTCTATCGTAGATGGCCGTTACGTGGTCAGCAAACCGCTGAGCCACGAAGTCGTCCATCCACAGCTGGCGTCAAATTACACGGTCCCCGAGACAAAATAGCACCCACTCGCCTGGCATGATCTTTTGCCAGGCTTCGTTGCCCGTCAGCGGCTGCGTCGCAATGACTGTGACCACATCGTTCGGTGTGGTCTCTTTCTGAAAGTCTATCTCCACATCCTGATCGAGCAGCTTTGCAACGCCAAACGGCGCACGGCGCGTGATCCAGAACAGGTTCGTCGAACAGAACGCCATGACATAGCGTCCGTCTGACAGCAGCATGTTAAACACGCCTTTTTCACGTAGCTCGGATGCCAGCGTCGCGATGTATTTAAACACGGCGGTCATGTTGCCGGGCGTACGAGGATAACGTTCCGTCAGCTTGTGCAGTAGCCAGCAGAAGGCTTTTTCGCTATCCGTTTCGCCGACCGGGCGGAAATTCCCCGTCTCCAGCGACTTATAGCCCGTCAGTTGCCCGTTGTGCGCGTAGGTCCAGTTTCGCCCCCACAGTTCACGGGTAAACGGATGGGTATTTTCCAGCGCCACTTCGCCGCGGTTAGCCTGACGGATGTGCGCAATCACCGAGCGGGACTTGATGGGATAGTCCTGCACCAGTTTGGCAATCGGTGAGTTATAGCTGGGCTGTGGATCTTTGAACGTGCGACACCCTTTGCCTTCGTAGAAGGTAATGCCCCAGCCGTCTTTATGCGGCCCGGTTCCTCCACCGCGCTGCACCAGCCCGGTGAAACTAAAGCAGATATCGGTTGGCACATTGGCGCTCATCCCGAGCAGTTCGCACATACATCACCTCCACAACAGCGGGGGCAACGCCCCAATGGCTATGCCCCCCGCGAAGTCTTACTTAGCCATCTCTTTTTCGATCAGCTGGATCAGGATATGGATCACTTTGATGTGAATTTCCTGAACGCGGTCAGCATAACCAAAGTGCGGAACGCGAATTTCGATATCCGCGGTACCGTCCATCTTACCGCCATCTTTACCGGTCAGGGTGATGACTTTCATCCCTTTTTCACGCGCGGCAGCGATCGCTTTGATCACGTTAGCGGAGTTACCGGAGGTCGAAATGCCCAGCAGCACGTCGCCTTCACGGCCTACCGCTTCAACGTAGCGGGAAAAGATGTGGTCGTAACCAAAGTCATTGCCTACGCAGGAGATGTGGCTGACGTCGGAAATCGCAATCGCCGGGTAGCCCGGACGGTTTTCGCGATAGCGTCCGGTCAGCTCTTCTGCAAAGTGCATGGCATCACAGTGGGAACCACCGTTACCGCAGGAGAGCACTTTGCCGCCCGCTTTAAAGCTGTCGGCCAGCAGGACCGCCGCGCGCTGAATAGCGTGAATGTTGGCATCATCTTTCAGAAAGTTGGCCAGCGTTTCCGCCGCTTCGTTCAGTTCGTTACGAATAAGATCCTGGTACATGAGGATAATCCTTCAGTATTGATGAAATAACACAGTGGAGTGTACCGGATAGCGGGAAAAGCGAGAAGCTAAAGCCATGCGAATCCTCCGGCGTTTTGCTTTTTCGTGCCGGCGAAAACACGAACAATGTGAGCCCGGTTGTAATTATTTTGTAAACACATTGCTAAAGGAAATAACATCAACTACAACCATATCATCACAAGTGGTCAGACCTCCTACAAGCAAGGGAGCTTTTCTTTATGATGATTTTGAGCATTCTCGCAACTGTTGTACTGCTCGGTGTGTTGTTCTATCACCGCGTCAGTTTATTCCTGAGTAGTGTGATTCTGCTGGCCTGGACGGCTGCACTTGGCGTCGCTGGTCTGTGGAATATCTGGCTTTTAGTTCCGCTGGCCATCATTCTTCTGCCGTTTAACTTTACCCCGATGCGTAAGTCGATGATCTCCGCGCCGGTGTTCAAAGGCTTCCGCAAAGTGATGCCGCCAATGTCGCGGACTGAGAAAGAAGCGATTGATGCCGGTACCACCTGGTGGGAAGGCGACCTGTTCCAGGGCAACCCGGACTGGAAAAAGCTGCATAACTATCCGCAGCCGCGTCTGACCGCTGAAGAGCAGGCCTTTATTGACGGCCCGGTGGAAGAGGCGTGCCGCATGGCAAACGACTTTGCCATCACCCATGAAATGGCCGATCTGCCGCCAGAGCTGTGGGCGTATCTGAAAGAACATCGCTTCTTCGCGATGATCATCAAGAAAGAGTATGGCGGTCTGGAATTCTCCGCTTACGCTCAGGCTCGCGTCCTGCAAAAGCTGGCGGGCGTCTCCGGGATCCTGGCGATTACCGTTGGCGTGCCTAACTCCTTAGGCCCGGGTGAACTGCTGCAGCATTACGGTACCGAAGAGCAGAAAGATCACTACCTGCCGCGTCTTGCACGTGGTCAGGAAATCCCTTGCTTCGCGCTGACCAGCCCGGAAGCGGGTTCCGATGCAGGCGCGATCCCGGATACCGGCGTAGTCTGCATGGGCGAGTGGCAGGGCGAGCAGGTGCTGGGCATGCGCCTGACCTGGAACAAGCGTTATATCACCCTGGCGCCAATCGCCACCGTGCTGGGTCTGGCCTTTAAGCTCTCTGACCCGGAAAAACTACTGGGCGGCGAAGAAGATCTGGGCATTACCTGTGCGCTGATCCCAACCTCTACCCCAGGCGTTGAAATTGGTCGCCGTCACTTCCCGCTGAACGTGCCGTTCCAGAACGGTCCAACCCGCGGTCAGGACATCTTTGTGCCGATTGATTACATCATCGGTGGTCCGAAAATGGCCGGTCAGGGCTGGCGTATGCTGGTGGAATGTCTGTCGGTTGGCCGCGGCATTACCCTGCCGTCGAACTCTACCGGTGGCCTGAAATCTGTGGCGATGGGGATTGGTGCATACGCCCACATCCGCCGTCAGTTCAAAATATCCATCGGCAAGATGGAAGGTATCGAAGAGCCGCTGGCGCGTATTGCGGGTAATGCCTACGTGATGGATGCCGCCGCATCTTTGATTACCTACGGCATCATGCTGGGCGAAAAACCGGCCGTGCTGTCCGCGATTGTGAAATACCACTGTACCCACCGCGCGCAGCAGTCGATCATTGACGCGATGGATATCGCAGGCGGTAAAGGCATTATGCTCGGCGAAGGCAACTTCCTGGCGCGCGGCTATCAGGGCGCACCGATTGCCATCACCGTGGAAGGGGCAAACATCCTGACCCGCAGCATGATGATCTTCGGTCAGGGGGCGATTCGCTGCCATCCGTACGTGCTGGAAGAGATGGCCGCTGCGCAAAATAATGACGTGGATGCCTTCGATAAGCTGCTGTTCAAACATATCGGTCATGTGGGTAGCAACAAGGTGCGCAGCTTCTGGCTCGGCCTGACGCACGGTCTTACCAGCGCGACGCCAACCGGTGATGCGACCAAACGCTATTACCAGCATCTGAACCGTCTGAGCGCCAACCTGGCTCTGCTGTCGGATGTTTCCATGGCCGTTCTCGGCGGTAGCCTGAAGCGTCGCGAGCGGATCTCTGCCCGTCTGGGCGACGTGCTGAGCCAGATTTTCCTGGCGTCTGCGGTCCTGAAGCGTTACGACGACGAAGGGCGTCAGGAAGCGGATCTGCCGCTGGTACACTGGGGCGTTCAGGATGCGATGTATCAGGCAGAACAGGCGATTGACGATCTGCTGGCGAACTTCCCGAACCGCTTTGTTGCGGGCGCCCTGCGCGTGGTGATCTTCCCGACCGGTCGTCACCACCTGGCACCGTCCGACAAGCTGGACCACAAAGTGGCGAAAATCCTGCAGGTCCCGAGCGCGACACGCTCCCGTATCGGCCGTGGTCAGTACCTGGCCCCTACGCCACATAACCCGGTGGGTCTGCTGGAAGAGGCGCTGCTTGATGTAATGGCCGCCGACCCAATTCATCAGAAGATCTGCAAACAACTGGGCAAAAACCTGCCGTTCACCCGTCTGGATGAACTGGCGAAACAGGCGCTGTCAGGTGGCATTATCGATAATGCTGAAGCAGCAATTCTGGTAAAAGCCGAAGAGAGCCGTCTGCGCAGTATTAACGTCGATGATTTCGAACCGGACGAGCTGGCAACACAGCCGGTAAAGCTGCCAGAGAAGCACCGTAAACCTGAAGCGGCATAACCCGTTTCGTTCTGACAAACCCCGCCGCGCGCGGGGTTTTTTATTGCCACATTTTCTCGTAATGACGTGCTACAGTGTCAAAAAGGGGTCGTTTGAGGAGTCTGTATCGTGCCGGGTTTGAAGATTTCGATTTTGCAGCAACCTTTAGTGTGGATGGATGGCCCTGCCAACCTGCGCCACTTTGATCGTCAACTGGAAGAGATTACCGGACGAGATGTGATTGTCCTGCCGGAGATGTTCACCACCGGCTTCGCCATGGAAGCAGCTAAGCAATCAATGCCTCAGGATGACGTGGTCGCCTGGATGCATACCAAAGCGCAGCAAACAAACGCGCTGATCGCGGGTAGTGCCGCCCTGCAAACCGAGCGCGGGCCAGTGAACCGTTTTCTGCTGGTTGAGCCGGAAGGGAAAGTGCATTTTTACGATAAACGCCACCTGTTCCGCATGGCGGATGAGCATCATCACTATGAAGCGGGTAATGAGCGCGTGGTATTCGAGTGGCGCGGCTGGCGCATTCTGCCGCTGGTCTGCTACGACCTGCGCTTCCCGGTGTGGTCGCGCAACCGCAACGATTATGACCTGGCGCTGTATGTCGCCAACTGGCCAGCACCGCGTTCGCTGCACTGGCAGTCGCTGCTGGTGGCGCGCGCCATTGAGAACCAGGCGTATGTGGTGGGCTGTAACCGTGTGGGGACGGATGGCAACGGGCATCACTACCGCGGCGACAGCCGGGTGGTAAATCCGCAGGGCGAGATTATTGCGACTGCCGAGCCGCATCAGGCAACGCGAATTGATGCGGAGCTATCGTTGACCGCGCTGAAGGAGTATCGGGAGAAGTTTCCGGCCTGGCAGGATGCGGATCCGTTTAGCATCGGGTAAAAAAAGCCGGGTGGCGGCTACGCTTTACCCGGCCTACAAATGTTGCTCGAGCGTTTAACTCACCAACGCCTGTCCGTCTTTACGGCTCTCCGTTGCAGCCACGTAATGCCCTTCCGGAAGGCGATAAATCACCTGCGCACCGCCGAAGTTATAATCCTGCAGCGGATCTTCCACCACGATCTGGTGTCCGCGTTCGCGCAGCGCAGCGATAGTATTGCGATCGAACGTTGATTCGACGATCACTTCCCTGCCCTGCACCACGCGCCAGCGCGGAGCGTCAATCGCCGCCTGCGGGTTTTGCCCGTGCAGCATAATGCGCAGCGCCATCTGCATGTGTCCTTGCGCCTGCATCGGGCCGCCCATCACGCCGAAGGACATCAACGGCTTGCCGTTGCCGTCCATCGCAAAGCCCGGAATGATGGTGTGGAACGGACGCTTGCTGCCCGCCAGCGCGTTCGGATGATTAGGATCCAGCGAAAAACCACAGCCCCGGTTTTGCAGGCTAATCCCGGTGTCTGGCACCACGATCCCTGAACCAAACCCCATATAGTTGGACTGAATAAAGGAGACCATCATCCCGCTGGCATCCGCAGTGCTGATGTAGACCGTACCGCTCTGGGTGGGTGAACCGTAGACAAAATCAGAGGCGCTTTCGTGGTTGATCAGCGCCGCACGCGATTTCAGGTAATGATCGCTCAGCAGCTCTTTGGCCGCGAACGCCATATGATCTTCATCCGCCACGTAGCGGTCGAGATCCGCCAGCGCCAGCTTCATCGCTTCAATGGACAAATGCAGAGACTGCACGGAGTCCGGATGATGCTGCTCGATGCCGCACTGCTCCAGAATACCCAGCGCAATCAGCGTGGCGATCCCCTGGCCGTTTGGCGGCAGCTCCTGCACCGAACCACCCGCGAAGTCGCGTGACAGCAGGTCTACCCAGTCCACGCGGTGGCTGGCGAGATCTTCAGCCGTCAAATGCGCGCCGTGTTCTTTGGCGAAGGCGGCAATTTTCTGCGCCAGCTCGCCGCGGTAAAACGCGTCGCCGTTGGTTTTCGCTATCAGTTCCAGCGAATTCGCCTGCGCCGGATTACGGAAGATCTCCCCCACTCGCGGCGCGCGGCCTTCCGGCGCGAAGCAGGCGCTGAAGCCAGGCTGATCTTTCAGCTTGTTGTAGCCGCGCTGCCAGAGATGGCCAATCAGCGGCGAAACCGGGAAACCGTTTCGCGCATAGTCAATGGCTGGCTGCGCCAGCGTTGTCAGAGGCAGCGTGCCGAAACGCTCTGCCAGTGCAACCCAGCCGGATACCGCACCGGGCACGGTCACGGCGTCCCAGCCGATTTCGGGTACCGCCGTTTTTCCGGCAAAGAGATCCGCATGCCAGCTGGCCGGTGAGCGCCCCGACGCGTTCAGACCGTGAAGTTTTTCACCGTCCCAGACGATGGCAAAGGCATCACTGCCGATCCCGTTACCGGTCGGCTCGACTACCGTCAGCGCCATCGCGGTGGCAATCGCCGCATCAACAGCATTACCGCCCAGCTGCAGCATTTTCATTCCTGCCTGCGCCGCCAGCGGTTGCGAAGTGGCAACGGCGTTATGGCCCATCATCGGAGGGCGTCGTGATTCGTAACCGGACGTAAAATCAAGCGCTTTAGTCATCATGACTCCTTAGTCGTGGCGCGGATCGAGCGCATCGCGCAGCCCGTCGCCAAGTAAATTAAAGCCCTGCACGGCAAGGAAAATTGCCACGCCGGGGAAAACGGACATCCACGGCGCCTGCTCAAGAAAACCTTTCGCGGTGTTGAGCATTGACCCCCAGGACGGATTGGGCGGCTGCTGCCCCAACCCTAAAAACGACAGGCTGGCTTCGGCGATAATCGCCGAGGCAATCGCCAGCGTGGCCTGCACCAGGATCGGTGACATCACGTTGGGCAGCACGTATTTGATGATGATCCAGCGATCCGGCAGGCCAATCGCCCGCGCGCCGTCGATGTACTCTTCGTTGCGGATGGCGATCACCTGCCCACGCGTCAGACGGGCGAAGATCGGCATCGCGGAAAGGCCAATGGCGATCATCGCGTTGGTCAGGCTTGGGCCTAAAAATGCCCCCAGCGCGATCGCCATGATCAGAAACGGGCAGGCCAGCAGCGCTTCAATGAAGCGCGAGATCACCCCATCCCACATCTTCTGGAAATACCCCGCTACCAGCCCCAGCGGCACGCCGATCGCTACCGCGATAACGACCGACATACAGCCCGCCATCAGCGAGGTTCTCGCCCCCCAGATAATGCGGGATAAAATGTCGCGCCCCAGCTCGTCGGTGCCGAACCAGTACATTGCCGACGGCGCTTTACGCACCGCGAGGAAGTTGGCTTTGACCGGGTCGAACGGGGCAATCCACGGCGCCAGTAGCGCCACCAGCACAAAGAAGCCCACCACCACCGCGCCAATCACCGCACTTTTATTGGCGAGGAATTTCTTTAGCACCCGGTTTTGCGCGCGCGGCAGCGCGGGCACAGCGGTTTGCGTCGTCAGTTCCGCCATGGTTAACCTCGCATTTTCGGGTTGATAAGAACGTAGAGCACGTCAGCCAGCAGGTTGAGCAGCAGGAAGCCGATCGCCACGATCAGCACCACGCCCTGCACCACCGCGTAGTCTCGGTTAAATACCGAATCGACGATCATCTTGCCGAAGCCGGGAATGGTGAAGACCTGCTCGGTCAGCACCGCACCGCCCAGAAGCTCACCAAACAGCAGCGTCGTAAGGGTGATCACCGGCACCAGCGCATTGCGAAACGCGTGCTTTAAGATCACCGCTTTCGGCAGTAATCCTTTCGCGCGCGCGGTGCGGATGTAATCCGCTTTCAGGACCGCAATCATCGATGCTCGGGTATGGCGCATCAGCGTCGCCGCCAGCCCTGTTCCGAGAACGGCTGCGGGCAGCAGCAGCGTGCGCAGGTTTTGCACCGGATCCTCACTGAACGGTACATAGCCGGACGCGGGAAGCCACTGCAGGTTCACTGAGAAGACCAGAATCAGCAGGATCCCCAGCCAGAAATGGGGGATCGAGATCCCCGAGATCGCCACAAAGTTCGCCCCGTGATCGACCCAACTGTTTTTGTTCACTGCCGCGAGGATCCCCATGCTAATGCCAAATACCAGCGCGATAATCATCGCCAGTAGCGACAGCTCCAGCGTCACCGGCAGCTTACTGGCAATCAGCTGCGTCACCGGTTCGTGCGTGCGTAAGGAGACCCCCAGGTCGCCCTGCAATGCGCGCGTTAACCAGTTGAAATACTGCACAGGAATGGGCGCATCCAGATTGAGCTCAGCACGCAGCTGGGCGATAACCGCCGGATCGCGCTCCTCCCCGGCCATGGCGATCAGCGGGTCGCCGGGCAGCAGTTTTTGCAGGCCAAACACCATCATGCTCACCAGCAGCAGGGTCGGGATGGCCAGCAGCAGACGTTTGCAAATCAGTTCCAGCATGGGTTCTCCTCAGGACGTTTATTTCGCCAGCGTCAAACCCGCCAGACGCACGATGCCGTCCGGGTAAGGCTTAAAGCCCTGCACGCGCTTGTTCAGACCAAAAATGCGCGGCTCGAAGTAGAGGTAGGCAATCGGCATGTCGGTTTGCAGCTGTTTCACCACCTTGTCATACAGCGGCTGGCGTGCGGCCTGGTCGGTGCTCTGGCGCGCCTGAGTCAGCCATTCGTCGACCTGCGCGTTGCTGTAGCGTCCGTCATTCAGAGTGCCTTTGCTATGGACAAAGCCGTAGATGCTGCCGTCCGGGTCCGGGCGGCCCGACCAGCCGGAGAAACTGAGCTGATAATCACCACTCTGCTGACGATCCAGCAGCGTCGCGAATTCGGTCATCTGCAGGTTGAGCGTGAAGCCGGCCTCGGCAACCATTGCCTGCAGAACCTGACCCACCTGCTGCGAGGTCGGGTTGTTCGGCACCAGCAGGTTGACGGTCAGCGGCGTGGTGACGCCTGCCGCTTTGAGCAGCGCTTTGGCTTTATCGACGTCACGGGGCGGAACCGGCAAATTGACGTGATACGGGCTCACCGTGGAAAACGCCTGGTTTGCCGGCGTGTATAGCCCTTCAAAGACCACCTGATTTAGCGCATCACGGTCGATGGCCTGCGAAAATGCCTCGCGTACGCGGGCATCTCTGAACGGATCGTTCGCCGGGACCTTGCCGTTGTTGATGTTGAAGGTAATGCCCTGGTAACCCAGACCCGTTACCTTCGCCAGCGCCAGCTTGCTGTCGGCTTCAACGGTTTTAACGTCGCTGGCCGCAATGCCTTCGGTCAGGTCGAGATCGCCTGCCCGCAGGTTCGCGAGGCGCACGGAGGCGTCCGGGATCGGCAGATAAATAATTTTGTCGAAGTGGTAGGCGTCTTTATTCCAGTAATTGTCGAAGCGAGTCAGAACAATGCGGTCCTGGGACACGCGGCTGTCAAACTTATAAGGACCGGAACAGACCGGATGGGCGGCAAAGTCAGGCTTTTTCGCCGCGTCGGGTGCCATCATCGCGCCCGCGCGGTCAGTCAGCTGCATCAGCAGCGCGGCGTCAGGGGTTTTCAGGTGCAGCGCAATCTGCATCGGACCGGTGACCTCTACCGATTCCACCGAGGAGATCTCGCTTTTGCGCAGGGAGCCTTTTAGGGTCAACGCACGGTCGAGGTTGTATTTCGCAGCAGCGGCGTCGAATTTCTCGCCGTCATGGAAGGTCACCCCCTCACGGAGATCCATGGTCAGCGTTTTGCCGTCATCGCTCCAGGCCCACGACTTCGCCAGACCTGGCACCACTTTCAGATGCTCGTCGACATCCACCAGCCTGTCGCACAGGGAAGCAAAGACAAAGCGGCCATAGTAGGTGCGCGCCAGATGCGGGTCGAGCATGTCCGGGTCAGCTCCCAGACCAATTCGCAGCACGCTTTCAGAATGGGCGGGCAGCGCCGCGCCAAGCAACATAACACTTCCCAGTACGGTCAAAAGAGAATTACGCATTGTCATTATCATGAGTTCCTTGAAGGAAGGGAGGAGTGAGTGGCCGCGTGTTCAAACAGCGCGCGGCGGCGCAGAAAAGCTGCGGATGGCGGTGCTATCTGAATAACACTGCGATCGCGATTGATGTCCTGCCAGCGGTGACAGGCGACCTGACGTCCACCGTCCAGCACCTGATTAATCGGCTCAACCTGACGGCATTCATCGGTAACATACGGGCAGCGGGTATGGAAACGGCAGCCGGACGGAGGGCTCGCCGGGTTCGGCAGATCCCCCTGCAGCAGCGGTGCGTCGCGTTCAATGCCCGGCTGCATCTGTGGTGCCGAGGCGATCAGTGCCTGGGTATAAGGGTGCAGCGGGGCGTCAAAGATCTCGTCGACGGTCGCAAGTTCAACGATTTGCCCGAGATACATGACCGCCACGCGGTCGCTCATATGGCGAATCACCGCCAGGCCGTGGGCGACGATCACCATCGTCAGCCCCAGCTGGTGCTTCAGGCTTTCCAGCAAATTGACGACCTGCGCCTGGACGGAAACATCCAGCGCAGAGACGGGTTCATCGCCAAGCAACAGTTTTGGTCCCGAGGCCAGCGCGCGCGCAATGCCGATACGCTGGCGCTGGCCGCCGGAAAACTCGTGCGGATAGCGCCCGGACCAGGCGGCAGGCAGGCCAACGGTTTTGAGGAGTTCGGCGACGCGATACTGTCGGTCGGCTTTCTTCATATTCTGGTGCAGCCACAGCGGCTCACCGACGATCTGCTCCACCGTCATGCGCGGGTTCAGCGAGGCAAACGGATCCTGGAAAATAATTTGCAGCTCACGCCGGAGCTGGTTCAGACGGGCGCCCGAGGCGTCGGTAATCTCCTCCCCCTGGTAAAACACTCGCCCTTCACTGGCGGCGAGCAGGCGCAGCAGCAGACGCCCAAGGGTGGATTTGCCGGAGCCAGACTCGCCGACAATTGCCAGCGTTTCACCCGGCATCACGGCAAGCGAAACGCGATCGACCGCCGTAACAAACCGGGCCGGTGAAAAGAGTTTTTTCGGACCTGGGAAGCGCTTGCTGAGGTCGCGGGCTTCAAGAATTGGCGTAGTCATGCGGTCTCTCCCAGGGCAATGTGGTGTTCGAGCGGCACGCGGAAGCAGGCGACCTGATGACCCGCGCCGAGCGTGTTGAGCGGCGGTTTTTCATCATGGCAGCGAGACTGCGCAAACGGGCAGCGCGTCGCAAAACGACAGCCTTTCGGCATGGATTCCGGGAGCGGGACCGACCCGGGAATGGTGGAGAGCTGGCCTTTACGTGCGCCCAGCGAAGGGATTGAGCCCATCAGGCCGATGGTGTACGGGTGCTGCGGGTCGGCAAAGATGGCCTCGACGCTCCCCTGCTCCACCACCTGCCCGGCATACATTACCGCCACCTGCTGGGCGACTTCGGCCACCACGCCTAAATCGTGGGTGATCATCAGGACCGCCGTGCCGGTTTCTTCTTTGAGGATGTTGAGCAAGGTGAGGATTTGCGCCTGGATGGTGACGTCGAGCGCGGTAGTCGGTTCATCGGCAATCAGTAATTTAGGATGGTTGATCAGCGCCATGGCAATCATCACACGCTGGCGCATACCGCCGGAAAGCTGATGCGGGTAAGCCTTGAGGCGCATCTCCGCCGCGGGGATCTGCACCTTCTCGAGGATCTGCAGCGCGACCTTCATCGCCTCTGTGCGGGAAACGCTCTGGTGACGCATGACCGCTTCACTGAGCTGATCGCCTAATGTGAAAGCGGGATTGAGCGAGGTCATTGGCTCCTGGAAAATCATCGCCAGCTCGCTGCCGCGCAAATCGGCATAGTCCCGCGGCGAGAGCTTTCGCAGATCGTGACGGCGAAACTGCATTTCTCCGCTGACAATCTGCGCGCTGGCGGGCAGTAATCCCATCAGCGCCAGTGAGGTGATACTTTTCCCGCAACCGGACTCTCCCACCAGCACCAGCGTCTCGCCTGCTTTGACCGTCAGGGAAATGCCGTCCAGTACGCTAACCGGCGAGCCGGAAAATTTAACGTTGAGATTATTCAGCCGAAGTACAGGCGTGGTGTCCTTAAACGGGATCGTCGTCATAGCGTGAAGTCGTCCTCAAGGTGGATCGCCTGAATCAGGGCGGTTTGCAGGCTAAGCAGGTGTTCGCGCATGGCGGCAGCTGCTTCATTAGGCTGGCGATGGATAATCGCAGACATGATCTTGTGATGGTGGTCGTTATAGCTGTCGACACGTTCGGGCGTGCGGGCTAATTCGCGCAGATGCTGCCAGCCCGGTTCGCGCCGCACGGCATCAATCGCGTCAAACAGGCCGAGCATCAGGCGGTTGCCCGCAGCCTCGGCAATAGCGCGGTGAAAGGCGCTATCCCACAGTTCGTTGAGATCGCGGTCATCCGGGCTGACCTTGTCGATGCGTTCCAGCATGCGCTGCATGAGCGCGAGGTTTTCCCTGGTGGCACGCAGTGCCGCAAGCCGGGCTAAGCCGGGTTCGAGCTGTAGACGAGCTTCCATAACTTCCAGCAGGTTGGTTTGCTGAACCAATCCCTGAAGCGCCAGCGGTTCAACAGGGGCAGCGGGACCAATAAAGGTGCCTTTACCCTGTTTACGCCAGATCCGTCCTTCCTCTTCCAGCACATCCAGCGCGCGACGCACTTCGCGTCGTCCTACGCCGAGAGTTTCCGACAGCTCACGTTCCGTGGGCAGCGGAGTGCCTGGTGTTGACTCATGCTGGTTGATAAGCCCGCGCAACTGCTCAAGCGCGGTACTGGAATTGGCCAGAAACCGTGACGGTTTTTCCATATTGGTTCGCTCGCTATCATCATTATTTTCTTTTTATTAACGATAAGTTATTGATATGGCATGAACCTTATCGTGCTAATGATTAAGCAATAACCGAACCAATTATTTATTGGTTCAAAAACTTTCACGATATCCACTGTAAGCGAATGATTTCATGAAAATTTTTTTTACAAAGCGACACAGTCTGATGAAGGCCAAAAAGTGGCTGGGCGAAAGAATGCACAAACACAGTGCAAATAACGCACTAATGCTGTGCAAATGTTAATTAATTGCACCACATAAATTAACATTTTGTTAATGAAAAGAAAGGCGGATAAAAGACACAGGCTGTTGAAACGACGAAGGCCTGAATCATTTCTGATTCAGGCCTTCTGAATAGTGGCGGAACGGACGGGACTCGAACCCGCGACCCCCTGCGTGACA
>NZ_JTLF01000236.1:0-13169 GCF_000798855.1 Enterobacter sp. ZOR0014
AATCTGGCTTTTGGACTGCTTTGGGATTGTATCATTTTCACTCATAATTATTCATTCCATTAACTTAGATCCACTTAAGATGACAGGCATTGCCTCTCATAGAGTAGCAAAAACTAGCAGTAAATGGGGCATATAATCAGAAGTCATGTTGTGGTTATATTCTCATATGCTTTCTCCGATTTGGTCTGCTGTAATACTCTCTCATCATAATTGTTGAAAGTCACAAGACTGAGGCACGTAGAAAGACTTAAATCAGCTTAGATACAGGAAATTTTTTATATAGCGTGCAAACTGCCACGTCATAAATTACTGCTACCTGCTTTCTTTCAACACCATTTGAAATGAGCCGCCCGGCCTGCGCCCATTGTTCAGCAGTTAACTTCGGACGCCTGCCGCCGATCCGCCCCTTTTCCCTCGCAACCGCCAAACCCGCCCGAGTGCGTTCCACTATCAACTCCCTCTCCATTTCTGCTAGAGCTGACATAATATGAAAAATGAAACGCCCCATCGGACTTGATGTATCTATACTGTCGGTGAGGCTCTTAAAGTGGATACCGCGCTGCCGAAGCTCGTCCACCAGAAGAACCAGATTACGCATGCTGCGCCCAAGGCGATCCAGCTTCCAAACCACCAGCGTATCCCCCTCATTCAGTGCCTTGAGAAGTTTTTTGAGTGCTGGCCGGTTTGCCACTGTTCCGCTCATTTTTTCTTCAAAAATCTGCTCACATCCTGCGCGTTCGAGCGCTTGTCGCTGAAGATCCGTATTTTGGTCATTTGTTGACACCCTTACATAGCCAATTTGCATATTTTTCACCCAATAAATTCTGCAAAAAAATCAGGTGAAGTTATCGGCCTGGTGCCCTCAGGGCAATCTATAAAACGTCGGTTTAGGAGATAGCGTCACAGCCAACTTCGGAAGCCTCGAAATTGGAGCGAAAAAGGCCTCTTCTGCAAGCTTTGTTGATTTCCATTTTATTGGCACTAACGACTATGACGCGCGCATCCTGTGTGGTGGCAATTCGAATGGCGGGATGGGGAAAGGGGATTTCACTTTCTATGCTGGAAAATACACTTTTATCGGTGACAGTTTTGAGTTTCGAAATCCTATCACCTGCCAGAACAGCATAACTGCTTCAGGGAGCATTAGCGCTGGCGGTTCACTAAGAGCCGTAACATCATCAAACGTATGGGCCTCCAGCGATACACAGAACGCTCACGTGTGGTTTTACGGTGCGGGAGGTATTGAATCACGAGGGGTAATCTATGCGCCCAAGGAAGGTACCATCCGGCTCAGGCCTGATAATAATGATAATGGTGGAGCAAATGGCTATAGCTTCTCTTTCGGAGCTGATGGCAGGTTTACCTGTATTTCTGTGAACCAGACTTCGGATGAGCGAGTGAAGTTCGATAAAGAGCCCGTTAGTAACGCTCTGGAGAAGATATGCTCACTGACGGGCTACACGTTCGGCATTCAGCTCACAGAATCGGAGTCGGTACGCAGCGCAGGTATCATCGCCCAGGAACTGGAGCGTGTTCTTCCTGTCGCGGTAAGTTCAGGCGGTACCGGCATTACACCTGAAGGAAAAGAAATCGACGACCTTAAAACCGTTGACTACAGCGCAATGAGTGCCCTGTATGTAGAGGCCATCAAAGAACTGGCCGAACGATTAAAGGTCATCGAAAAAGAACTGGCCGACCTACGCGGCCCGGTAGTTGCCTAACCTTCGTTATCACCTTGCTGTCGTTGTTGTTCACGACTGAAAACTGAATCAGTGGGCATAATCTCGTCGATTTGCAGTTTCAATCCTTTTACAGCAGCAATCAGATAGCCGATCAGCCCCATATAATCGGCAACAAGATAATCAGTAGCTTCATCATGAATTACCAGGTCGGGAATCACTAAATCGAGATCTTGCGCAAGCGCGCCAGCGGTTAATCTCTTTGAATCTGCATTCTTATAGCGGAACGTGTAACCATCAAGCGCGGCTATCTTTTCCAGAGCCTCCGCAGGTTCGATGATGTTCACTTCCTCTTTTGCGTTCCAGTCTGACGTAAGAGTAACGCCGTTGGCCTGAACCGCCCCTTTCGCGTTAATTGTTCCATTTCGTGTATTGATGTACACGGCAGGTTTCCCGGCAACCACGCCATTAACGGGCAGGTTATATGCAGTACAAAAGCCGATTCCGTACCAGCTAACAATGTTGATGTTGGACATGGAATCGAATGATGCTGTGTCAGTGCCTGCTTCAATAGCCCTGAACCCTCCAATTGCTACCCCAGAGGATGTATCACTTGCCGCTGCCGGGATACGGATAGTAGATGATGCAAACAAAGCTTCCCCGTTCGCTCTGAAGGCACTGACGGTAACGTTATTTGCATCCTGAGTGGCCAAACTTCCTAAACCGAGGTTTGTGCGAGCGTCTTCTGCCTTTGTTGCCCCGGTTCCGCCGTCAGCAACAGCCAGCGCACCGTTACTCCCTTTCTGCGCCAGTTTACCGATGCCGGGGATCGTTACAGAGCTGCCGTTGATGGTAACTGTAATGCTCTGGTTTGCTGAGGTTGTGGCGAACGTCTCCCACGCGCCAATGTTCTCGTCATACTCTTTGATGAGCTGAGACATGGCCTGCGCTAGGCCATCGACCGATATATTGTCAGATACCAGAATGCCGTACTTCTGGCCGCTCAGCGCCTGGGAAGCAGCTGGCGTAACCGTCATTGACGTGGCGCTGTTCACGGATGAAATCTGAAACATCTGGAGCGGGTTAGACATGACGATAATCGTCTGGCCAGCGCGTACCTGGCTGGCCGGTGCCGTCCAGTTTGTGCCAGTGCCGGTTGCGGTATTTCCGTTAATAGCGATAGTGCCAGTGTTATAAAGCATGAACTACCTCACGATAATAACGATCGTTTGAAACGATCAATAATGTAAAATTGATCGCTCATATCAATCTGACTATTTTTTAAACTCTAATAAAATGGATATTCCCGCATTTACAGGAATGTAGAAATGAAACGATTATTTGCTGCAGTATTTTTGCTGCTGGCTGGATGTTCCAGTAAACACACAGACAACGCATTCAGAATGGACTATCCGGTTGAAGCTGCCCGTTTATCATTGGGCGGTGATATTCACGTGAATATTGACTGCGCCACACGGGAAATGACGGTTATTTCTGACAGTAGCAATGGAATATTTAGCCGACATGTAAATAAACGGCTCAGTAATATTTGCTATAAAAAAACCGATAAACTTGATGTTGTTTATCGCTTCAACGCAGCGAAAGGGGTGAGACAAAATATGATTGCCACTCAGTACCCTCGCGTTCCCCCTGAGTCAAATACCGACAAACTGAGCAATGGGGATTCGTAATCCCCTGCCCTGAAATGTCTGGCTCCAGCTGCGCTGGTTTTTTGAAATGTACCGCCCCTGTAGCTGTGAGCCCGTCCATTTGAGCACTATCCCTGAATAGCCCGTAACGGTTCCATCATCGCTGAGATTGCCGGGGCAGTTATTTACCAGAATCCAGGGGTTAAAGCTCAGGCTCACGGAAAGCGTATTGTTCTGCAGATCATAGTTCGCCGGCACATCGAAGAACCCGACAACACGTGGCATTTTCGATGCGGAAGCAGCGCTCCATATTAGATTCCCTCCGCTGTCAAATACGTCAAGATAACCGCTCTGCATTCCAATATTACGTGCAGTCCGGATCATACTCCCCGCATTATCTTCAAGCAGGTCTGCTCCCGGCATACCGTACCTGTTTGCGCCCAACTTCAGCCATCGCAATCTGCCGTCATTCCAGAATTGCTGCGGTGTAAAACCCAGCGTGCTGCCATTACCAAACGGGCTATCTACCTGGTAATACCCCTTACTCTCAACAGCTCCGAGTGTCCGCTGGTCATAAAAAAGGGTGGACCTGTTTTGTGAGTCCACCAGCAGTTTACCATCGCTGTTATAAACTTCGAATCCGCTCATTGAAAGTTATAAACCTCCACATTGAGTGTTATCGCAGGGCTTCCGGTTGTCGGCAAATAATAAGCAGTAAAACCGCCGTTATATGCGCGGCAGTGGTATTCATTGACCGTAGCGCCAGTAGACACAATCGAAATAAATGAGCCGTCCTGTGTTATTCCCCCGAAAGAAACGTTTTTCGACGTCTCCCCCGCAGCAAAAGTTACAGAGGTGCTTCCGATATACCGGATCGCATAATCGCTTAAATCAACTGCAACCCGCCCTGCACTATCCCAGCATTGCAAACCCTGTGGCATTACCATAACCCCATTCTGACGCGCAGCACATTGTTGCTATCGTAGATGCGAATGAGAGTGCTGGTTATCAGCATCCTCCCGCCCCCGGCCACGCCATTGATTTCGAACGACCCTCCCTTATCAAGCTTCCAGCCTGCAGATCCAGCCACATAATTATTCGACTGGATATAGTTGCCGATTTTGGCATTCTCAATGGTGCCGTCCTGAATGAAACTGGCCCGAATGAATGTCTGCCCGTTCTGGATCACGAACGGCAAAGCCACACTGTTTCCGGCTGCCGTGGTGACGGCGAAGCGGTCAGCCAGGAAGATAACCTGCGACTGCATGCCGGATGGCGTATTCTCAACGCCGATCCCCATCCCCGCGGCGTAATACTGCCCGTTGCTGGAGACGCCAACCTTGATGTTATACATCGCGCTGAGTTCGCCGTTTACGTTCGCTATCGCCTGAGCGTTAGTGGTGATGGCGGAGGTATGCCCGTTCACCGTCGCCGTTATGCCGTTTATCTGCGTGGCCGTGGCCTGCTGGTAATCAGAGAACGTCTGATTCAGGCTATTGATGGATGCCTTGTTGCCGTTAACGTCCGTCTGCAGGCTCAGCAGCGAACGTGCCGTTGCCTCCTTCTCGTTAACGATTACCTCATCAATACGATCCAGCTGCGCGCTGTTACCGGCGACCGTTGCGGATAGCCTTTTACGTGTGGCCACCTGCGCCAGCCCGTTCTGGATAATGGCAATGGCTGAGTTCTTGACCCCGCCCGTCATGCCGTCCATAGACACACTGATGCTGTCGATTCGCTGGCCCAGCGCGGTATCAGCCGTCGCAACGGTCTGCTCAAGCTGACTGAGTGAAGACGAAACATTCCCGACCGTGCTTGAAAGCTCATTAACGCTGGTCTGAACCTTCCCGACGTCCTGGGCATTTTTGGCAATGTCCTTCGCCTGCTGCTCCAGTTCGTCGTTGGCCTGCTTGATATCGTTAGCCATGCCAGCAATTTTTTCATTGCTGTCCACCGCGTTCTCGATCAGGTCCTTGAACGTTTCCGACTCTTTCATATCCTCCAGAATGTCATTCGTTATTTCGCTGACATCTATCGAGGACGTGCCCATGATCCAGTCGGTCCAGTCCCCGGCGTTACCGATACGGTCAATCAGGCGCGCGCGGTACCACTGGCGAACGCCGGCAGGCATGGGGCCATGCTGATAATCTGCAGCCGGGTACGGCACCAGGACCAGCAGTTCAGGATTGGCGTAGTCGGCAGTTGTGGCGCGCTGAATCTCTGTATAGGCCGTATCGCCTGAGCCATCCGGAAATTTCCAGTTCAGGTCGATATGCCAGACCACATCTTCGGTCGCCAGGAAGTTGAGCGGAGTACCCGGTTTTCCCGTTTTACCGGAGAGATAAGTTGTTTCACCGTATCCCCATGGTGACGACGTATCCTGCGCATTCAGTGCCCTTACGCGCACGTCATAGCTGCCCGAATAAATGCCCTGAACCGAGAAACCCTGCGCGCTGGTAACCGGAACGTTTATCCAGTCCCCGTTGTCCTTACGCCACTGGGCAACATACCGGATTGCGCCCTCTACCCTATCCCATGACACGTCCAGGCTTGCTACAGTCAGCCCCTGAGACACATGATCGCTCTCAGTCACCACGATATTCTTCGGAGCAGACAGGACGCTTATCGGCGTGACGGTGATCGGGGGAGACTCGACCCGAACGCCGTCATCGATGTAACGATATTTGTTTGGATCGTGCTGAACGGCCGTAATAGTGAAACCACCTGTACTGTCGTCGTTAGCCGCGATTGAGGTGACCCTGAAGTACTGTATTGCGAGGTTATCACTGTCTATCGCCCAGACAGCGCCCGCCACAGGAACCTGACTGAATGCCGTAGCCACCGTCACCGTTTTTTTATCGGCGCTCACCGCGCTGATTGTCCGCGTCTGGGCTTTTCCGTCGGGAAGGTTAACCACCAGCCGGTCTTTCGCCGCGTAGTCTATTTCTCGATCGAGGGTAATCTGGCGGCCGTTGACCGCGCTTATGCGGCCCCCGTTCTCCTTACCAGAGCGGAAAGGATCGGCGACACCGATAATTTCAGCGGGCAAAGGGATATAACCGTCCAGCCCCACGCCAAACGATACGGTCCCGTCTTTGGCATTGGAGAGCAATACCCAGCGACCGCGTCGGTGCGCTTCACTTTGCGAGGTGCAGCCGATTGCGGTCAGGGACGTCTGCCGGACGTCGTAACGTTCTACAAGCGCCGAATCGTAAACCCCCTCAACGGTATCGCTGTAATGGTTCTGCGGATCGGACCAGGACACCAGGCAGGAGCTGTAGCGATTCTTGTATGAGCCGCCCGCATAAGTAAACAGCCCATCGATAACGTTTGAGGCGTTATAAACCCAGTCAACATCGTCCTGCGGGACGTCTGCCTGGACATAAATCTGATCGTTGCCCCAGAACGTTATGCCACGAAATACCGCGGCGAGATCGTTAAGTACCTGCCAGGCGTCCTCCTGGCTCTGAATGAAAACGTTGCAGGTGAAACGCGGTTCGGTGCCACCGGCACCGTCGGAAACCATTTCGTCGCAATACTGGGCTATTGAGTACAGCGCCCACTTATCCACCATGGATGCATCCACGCGCGTGCCCATGCCGTAAATTTCATCCAGAACCAGATCATAAAATATCCAGGCGGGGTTATTGGACCAGGCCATTTTAAACCCACCGGACCATGAGCCAGAATAGGTTCGGGTTATCGGATCATAGTTATCCGGAACCTTTATCAGTTTGCCCTTTATCTTACAGGTCACCTTCGGTGCGCTGCCGTTGAACTGGCTGCTGTCCACTTCGACATACAGTAGCGCCGTCAGAGGATAACGAAGCTTGCTGTCGATGACTTCCGCATACGAAAACACCTTGAAGGCGTTAACCAGTTTCGAATTTGATCCGCTGGCATCAGCCGTAATACGCCTGACCCTGACAGACCAGCCGGACGTGGATTTTGGCAGATCGATACGGTAGTCACGCTGATATTCCGTCGTGGTCTTTCCGTCAAACTTGCCGTTTACAACCGTTTTCCAGGCGCCGCCGTCCGTTGATAAATCGATCGCATACTCGGTAACCGTGCCCACCATATCGCCGTTATCTTTATAGAGATACTGGACCGGAAGGCTAAGCTTGATGCGGATGGCATCCAGGGAAAGGTTGGTAAACTGGCGTGTCCAGGGCGCGGTGGTGGTGACAGTTGTGCCCACCGCCAGCTCGTTATCGACCTGGGGCATCCCGGCAATATAGGTCTGGTCCTGTGTGCCCTTGCGGAACTCCCATTTCACGCCGCTGAAGTTGTATTCCCCGCTGTCGTTTGCCAACGGCGTATCGTTGAGAAAAATGTTCTGTGCAGTCAGGTCGCCCTGTATTTCCCCCTCAGAAACGGCAATGAGCATTTTTAATTTTGCGACCGACAGCAGATCGTCAGGCTGCTCAACCGGAGTATGCGCGCTACCCCCGCCCCCTTTGGCACCCTGCAGGATGGTTTCTTGTTCAAGAATCTGCATTTTTTCACCCATAAAAAAAGGTGCCGAAGCACCTTTAAGTTAATGGCCGCTGGCCTACTGCTGATCGCTCGAGTACATACCGGCGCTGACTATCGCTCCCCCTGCCTCGATCAGACCGTAAGCCAGGGGGACAGGGTGCCCCATAGCGACGGTATTGACCGGCGCCCCGAAGGCATAGTTAGGCGTGTTATCTATGCTGGAGGATTTACCCGCGCCGAAGGATGGCTGGGGCGTGAGCATCTGGACAACGCCGCCCAGCATCATTGATACCCCGACCCCGGTCAAAATTGACGTGGCGCTGATGGCTGTTGCACTCATCGCCGCCCCCCAGGCTGCCATACTCGCACCGGCGGTAAAGAATGCAGCGACCAGCGCAACGGCACCAACAACTATCTGAAGAACCCCAGAGTTTTTGGCCCCCTCATAAACGGACACGATCCGGTATACACTTCCCCCGCGGGTCATATCGAACTCTTCCAGCCCGATATTGTTATCCCCGTTGAAAAAGGCGAAACGGATCCCCTTCATATGGGCTTCCGACATGTATTTTTTGAAGCCGGGAACCTGCGAACATACTGCCCTGAGCATTTCACGCAGATCGGCAACATCAAACTGAACGCGGGCCCCGAATTTTTTAGCCATCTTACCGTCGAGAATAAGCGTTTTAAGCATTCATGTTGTCCTTATGCCTGACCACCCGGACCGTTCTGTCGCGATAATATTTCCCATACGGCGTACGCGAAGAAAGGTGCCCGAACAAATGATGAAGAATGATGTTGTCACCCAGATATACAGCGGCGTGATTGGTCACCGATGCCTGCACACTCATCATGATGATGTCCCCGGGCTGCATAGCACCGGCGTCAATCTCAACGAACCCCTCACGCTCCCAGTTGTCATCGTAGAGCCGCTCTTTGCCGCTCTCCCACCATTCGTAAGGCACCGAATAGTTCCCGAGGCCAATACCATATTCACGCTGATAATATTCCCGTATCAGCGACCAGCAGTCCGCGTAACCCAGCAACCATTGCCGCCCGGCATAATCCCGGTCTTCACGCGGGGAAATCGTACAAAAATCACCGTCCGGCCAGGACATGATCCCCCACTCAATACCCGACCAGTCACACTGGATGCGGTCCAGCTCGGAGGGCACCAGCCGGACCACATCCGGATGGGAGTGAATGACCATAATGATTTCACCGAGCGCGCGGGCAGCAAGCTGGTCTTCCGGAGAGAGCGTGAATGTTTCCTCCGGTTTATCCGCGATGTTGCGACAGGGAATAAAGATTTGCTGCTGCCCTGACTGAACAATCAGGCCGCAGGCTTCTTTGGGGTATTCACCAGCGACGTGCTGACGGATAGCATCCAGCAATTTTTCTCGCATTATCATTTCCCCTGCAGGTTGGCGGCCGGAAAGCCCCCGAATGGCAGCGGCGCGTCCGGACCGTGACGATCCTGACAGTCCTGACGGCGGCCGCCACAAACGTCTTTTGACGGGTCATCGGTCGGCATACCGTCTTTGGTAAAGTATTTCGTACCGTTGTAATCGCATCCGGTCCCGCTGCGGTACCAGCCCCGCATACACCAGGTGCAGACAGGCGTAATCTGCCGTGTCGGCAGCTGCAGGCTCTGAATATCGAAAGGAGAACACAGCTCGAAATCAACCTGTACCCGCGTCTCTGCGGTTTTAGCATTGACGTAAAAGAGCTGTACGCGCTCATCGGCAGGGCTGGCACCCGGATTACCGTTTTTCCAGTTGGCGGCGTCGAGATACTTCGAAAGCGTGGTATGGATTTTGACCTTAGCCCTGACCATATCGTCATATTCAAGACACAGCGCCGTGACATAGTTCCCGACGTTCCCGACTGAGAGCGTGGGAGTCGGCTGGGACCCGGTACTTGATAACTCCATACCCTTCAGTTCATAAGGATGAGGATCGTACTGGTTGCCCTGCCAGATTATGGCGGGCAGGTTCTCAGCGGCGAAGGCTGCCCACCCCTCCTCCTGAATATTGTGCGCATGAAACCGCAGCACCTGATCCATACCGAATTCGGTGCCGTCGATCTCAATCAGCTGAATAACGCTGCCGGGCTCAAGCTGTTGTATATCTCCGGTAAAACTCATATTACCCCCATAAAAAAAGCCGCCCGGAGGCAGCTTTCAGTGTTTGTCGAGAAAATCAGGGCGCAAACGCCTGTTCAAAAGTGAAGGCCACCGTGGCTTTTTTCCCGGTAGGGAATGAAACGCTGAACGAATCGGCCTTCATTCTGAACAACTTTTTTTCACCCCATGGCGTGGTCCACCAGAACGATTTAGTAACGTGAGACATCAGAAAAGCGCGCAGCGCAGCCGCCTCCTGTCTGGTGCCCGTCCAGTCCAGGTTCCACGTTTCCTGTTTGTCGTTGATCCCCATCCCCGCTATCTGTTTGTAGCCATCGCCGAACTGGGCCTGCAGCGTTCGAGCCGTTTCAGTGCCCTGCGCGGTTTTTCGCGTGCGCCAGGTAAACGTGTCTGTCACGGTGTCCTCCTCGAATAAAGCACGCCGCCTGCGGACATTTCTTTTTTCAGTCGCTCGGTGATTGTCTGCTGAACAATCGCCTGCAGCTGTTTCGCCGTCCCCGTGGCGTTCGCCTGATTTATGCTCCCGTCACTCCCCCGCTGGCTGATGTTCACAGGGGCATAAACACTGATCCCGCCCATGCCAGCCCCGGCTGCGCTCCCGCCGCCGACCAGACCACCCGAGGCATACCCGCGCATCAGGCGATAGAGATTCGCCACGCCGATGCGACTGGTTGACTCTTTGGTGAAGACGAATTCCCCGCGGTGAACGATACCGGCTGGCTCGTACTTGCCGCCGTGCCCGGTAAAACCGCCCACGTCAAAACCCTGTGGCCGGTATGAAGGGACCGCGAATGACTGACCTGCAGAGGAGGCTTTCGCCCCGCCGCTCACCCAGCCCATTGCGCTCTGGATGGTGTAAGCCACCAGCAGCTGGTTGATAACAGACACAATCATTTTGAGGATTGAGCTGGTGAAGTCCCGGAAGCTCGCCTTCCCGGTTGTCGTCAGGCTGGTAAGCTGGCCCGCCAGCCCGCTGAACGTTGCCTGCGAAATCTGCTGAACTGAGCTGAAAACGTTTGTCGCTGAATCCTGATATTCGGCCCAGCCCTGTTTCGCACCAGCCAGCCAGTTAGCGCGCAGGGCATCTTCAGCCTCGAACGTCGCCCTTTGCTCTTCCAGAACCTTTTGCTGCGCCTGAGGGTTATATGAATAGCTCTCGCTGAGACGTTGCATGGTGGTTTGTCGCCCGGCCTCGCGGGTAGATAGCCCCTCAGACTGAGCCTGTAAACCCGCCCTGGCGGCTTTTTGCTGCTGCTCAAACTTCACGGCCTGGTCGGTCAGCTGGTTGAGCTTTTGCTGCCTGGCAACCTTATCGCCCAGGTCGGCCAGCTGCCGCTTGTACTCGAGCGTTTCTTCCTTGTGCGCAAGCAGGGATTTTTCCTGCGCCGTAAGCTGACGACGACCAGCCGCCTCCTGCAGAACGGCGAACTGATTTTCAGTCTGCCAGAGATCCTGCCGCTGTTTGCTTATGACGTCGTTTACGCTGGTATGCTGCTCGAGTGTTTTAAGCTGGGCCTGAAGGGTGAGAAGTTCAGCCTGCGCTTTTTCTTCAGCTTTGTCCCCGGCTGGCGTTGAATAGCTTTTGCCTTTCGGCGTTTTGGGATCCTTCCACTGCTTTTCAATCCCGGCGCGTGCTGCCGCTATGTCCTTTTCAGTCCACAACGTGGCGATGCCGTCTTTCGCATCCTGGCGGTTTTTAGCAATAAGCTGACTGAGTTTTTTCTCCGCAAGGGCACGTTTTTCTGCCGCCGTCGCCCCGGATTCAACCATCTGATTAAATTGCTGCTGGGTCTGGACGGCCTGTGTCTGCTGTTCCGTCCGCATTTTTTCCCGCGCGGCTGCCAGCCCTTCCTGGGCGTATTGCTGATCGGCAAGATCGTAAGCCTGCTTTTTCAGCTCCACCTGCTGGCGCGCGTTTCTCAGCCTTTCCGCATCTGCCTTTTGCAGAACGTTGTTACCGGCATAGTCCGGATCAACCTTGAGATTGCCGGACAGAGCACGGTACTCTTTCTCTGCTGCCTGCCATTCAGCAAAAGAGTCCTGGCGCTTCATCGCGGTGTCAGGATTACGCCCTATGCCCAGCATCGCATCCCACGCGCCTGAGGCCGCATTCTTCACCCAGTTCCAGGCTTTTTCGAGGGAGCCAAGATTTTCCTCAACCGCCCCGGCCCGCTGAATGACCGCATCAGAATACGCACGCATGGCAAGCTCTGATGCTTTCTGCGTATCTCCCATCGCCTGAGCAGAGGCAATCTGTTCATACTGCGTGGCCGTCAGAAAATGCAGCGAATCGTTGAGCGTTGTGACTGCATTAACCGGATCATCCTTCAGGCGTTTAAACTGGTTGATGGTTTCGTCGACGGCCTGCCCGGTGGCCTGCTGCAGCCTGGCAGCAACATTGCTCACCATGCTGACATCATTACCGCTAAACGCACCACTTCCGACAACCTGCGCCAGCACACCTGCAGCAGCATGCTGTGTGATGCCATTACCTGCCAGTGAGCGCGCCAGTGCCTGTAGCTGTCCGGACGTTTTCCCGGCGTAATTCCCGGTCAGGATCAGCTGCCTGTTAAATTCCTCGGACTCTTTGCTGCCGTCATACCAGGCTTTACCCAGCCCGTAAACCGCCGCGGCAATACCACCAACCATGCCGGCGATCCCAAGCCCGCGCAGCGACAGCAGCTGGTCTATCCATCCTGCCCGGTTCGCCAGCGTGATCCCGGAGCCGCGCAGCGCACCGAAGTTACCGCGCATGACCTCGCCGATCAGTATCCCCAGTTCCTGCCGCGCTGCGGCACTTTGCAGGCCCAGACCGTGCGTGGCCACTTTGGCAGCCTCGAGCTTGCGGATATAGACCTCAGCCGCATCGCTTGCACCAACCTGCGCCGCCTTCATGCGCAGCAACTCGGTACCGGAGAGTTTTTGCTCTGCGACCTGTTGCTTCAGCTGACTGAGGAATCGGGTACGCGCGGCGGCCGATTTTTCCTCCACGATCTGCAGCTCTTTTTGCCTGGCCGTGGTGCGGGAAATCAGGGCGAGATAATCCTGCTGGGTGATATTGCCCTGTGCCCTTGCCGCACGAAAGCGCGCCTGCACGTTCGCAAGCGACTGCGTTTCACCATTGAGCTGGCGAACGCCGTCAATCTGGCGGAAAAAGGATGCCGCCAGTTCATCCTGACGGCGGGCAAGCGCTGCGGCCTGTCCGTCATTTTCCCGCAT